>JBBAAG010000006.1 GCA_041658405.1 Elusimicrobiota bacterium | reverse complement strand
TGTATTGCTTGATACAACAAACTGCCAGTCTGTCTGTGTACTCGTTGTTGTACCCCCCGTCGTATCATAGGCGTATACTTTCCAGTAATATGTCGTATACGGGTTCAGCATTGCTTCTATCGCGTAAGTACTCGCGCTTAAGCCTGTGCTTGCAACACAGATACTGTAATCCTGGGCGGTACTGTATCTTATTTCGTACCTGACATAATCACCGGCATCACTGTCGCTTGAGTCTGCCCAGTCTAACACAGGGTAACGGGTTGGGATTGTACCGCTGCTTTTTATCAGGCTAAACGCTGTGGGGCTGGTTTGGCTGGGTATATAAAACTGCCAGTCACTCTGCGTACTCGCAACTGTTCCGCCATGTGTGTCATACGCGTTTACTTTCCACCAGTACGTTGTGCTCTTCTCTAACGATACTGTAAACTGGTATTCTGATAATGTTATGCCGCTGCTGGTTATAGAAACTGTATAATCAGGCATACTGCTGTAGATTACTTCATACCTAACATAATCCCCAGGATCGGTATCCGTTACCGTGCCCCAGGCAAGGCGAGGGGTCTGGCTTTCTATTGTCCCGCTGGTCGTTATTAAACTAAAACCCGAAGGTATTGTGTTGCTGTCTATCCACAACCACCAGCCTGACTGCGTACTCGTCCTTGTACCGTTATGCGTATCTCCCGCGGTTACTTTCCAGTAGTACGTCGTATACGGTATCAGGGGTGGGAACGTATAATTTGTTGCTGTCCCGACATTGCTTGTTGTTGACAGCGTATACCCGCTTGTTGTGGAATACATTACTTCATAACTTATACTGTCAAACTCGTCCGGGTCTGTTGTCTCAGTCCATGTTATTGTCGGCCTACGCGTTATCACGGTTCCGCTGCTGGTTATCAGGCTAAACGCCGTAGGTACTGTATTGCTTGATACAACAAACTGCCAGTCTGTCTGTGTACTCGTTGTTGTACCCCCCGTCGTATCATAGGCGTATACTTTCCAGTAATATGTCGTATACGGGTTCAGCATTGCTTCTATCGCGTAAGTACTCGCGCTTAAGCCTGTGCTTGCAACACAGATACTGTAATCCTGGGCGGTACTGTATCTTATTTCGTACCTGACATAATCACCGGCATCACTGTCGCTTGAGTCTGCCCAGTCTAACACAGGGTAACGGGTTGGGATTGTACCGCTGCTTTTTATCAGGCTAAACGCTGTGGGGCTGGTTTGGCTGGGTATATAAAACTGCCAGTCACTCTGCGTACTCGCAACTGTTCCGCCATGTGTGTCATACGCGTTTACTTTCCACCAGTACGTTGTGCTCTTCTCTAACGATACTGTAAACTGGTATTCTGATAATGTTATGCCGCTGCTGGTTATAGAAACTGTATAATCAGGCATACTGCTGTAGATTACTTCATACCTAACATAATCCCCAGGATCGGTATCCGTTACCGTGCCCCAGGCAAGGCGAGGGGTCTGGCTTTCTATTGTCCCGCTGGTCGTTATTAAACTAAAACCCGAAGGTATTGTGTTGCTGTCTATCCACAACCACCAGCCTGACTGCGTACTCGTCCTTGTACCGTTATGCGTATCTCCCGCGGTTACTTTCCAGTAGTACGTCGTATACGGTATCAGGGGTGGGAACGTATAATTTGTTGCTGTCCCGACATTGCTTGTTGTTGACAGCGTATACCCGCTTGTTGTGGAATACATTACTTCATAACTTATACTGTCAAACTCGTCCGGGTCTGTTGTCTCAGTCCATGTTATTGTCGGCCTACGCGTTATTACTGTTCCGCTGCTGGTTATCAGGCTAAACGCAGAGGGCGGTGTATTTAGAAAAACTGTTTTTGTAGAAACTATAGCCGTATAAGCTGACGGTATTTCATTACCGTTATATGCGCGTATTCTAAACCAATAAGTTGTATTGTTTAACAAATTATAGGCAGCAGTTGAAGTATCTACCAGCGCAGTTGATAAATTTACGGGTGTAGAAAAATGCGTGACAAAATTATCGCTTGATACTGACAATTCATACAATGTGTTGTCCGGATTATTATTCTTTGCCCAGGATAAAGTTACACTGGAATAATATACGTTCACAAAATTAAATCCTGTTGCAGGATTGGCAAGCGTATACTTAATAACAGCAGTTGAGGAACTTATCCCTCCGAAGTTATATGACTCAACATACCTGTAGTAAGATGTATTGATATTTAATCCCTGTTCTATCCAGAACGTGGTATTTGCTGATAACGAATTAAGCACGCCGTTAGTTGAAGACTTAACATAAAACCCGGATTCATTTGACGAATTATCTGACCATAACCAATTAATACTTGTTGATGAAACAGCGATACCATTCATATTCCCCGGGAGGATGGGTAGGTTCATAAAAGTAATCGTTGATACTTCAGCAGCATACCCGCTGGTTAAAATATTCGGCCCGGTATCAACCGCGCGGACTGAAATATAATACGTTGTCCCCTGTGCTAATCCTGTTAACACATACGACGTTACATTCTCCACGCTTATTGGTGACCCCCCGCCGGTAGAGCCCGTGCCTGTATATTCAATATCGGATGTGTCAGTGTCATAATACAGTTTGTATCCTGCTAAATCATTAATATTCACTCCCGTCCATGACAGGGTTACTGAAGTATAACCTCTTGAATCTATAACCAGTCCCCCGGGCGTAGACGGTACATTATCCTTCGGTGCGGTATTCGCGAGAAGGTTGATTGTTGGTATATCCGCTGATGAACGCCAAATGTTAAGGTTACTCCCGTTATCTACAGCTTTAACAGCATACCAGTATGTTACCGCCGGGATTAATCCTGATATTACACGTGATTCAGTTTGCCCGGCGGAAGCTAACGACTGCCAGGATTGTGAATATGTATCTGCTGTATCAAATCCAGCTGAATTTATTATCCCTGAGGATGAATATTTTAGTACATATGCGCTCACTGTTCCGGTTAAATTATCATCCCCCGGCGCGGTCCATGATAATACAACTTCACCGTCATTTGTCCCCACAATTGCTGTAAGATTTGACACCGCAGCAGGCGGTATAATATCCCGTTGCGCCCAGATACTAGCCGCTGTATTAACTGTTATTACATCCTGAGATGAGTTCCATACAGCCCAGTTACCGCCATAATCGCAGGTTTTAATTGCAAACCAGTATGTTGTACTCGATAATAATCCCGTAATTGTATAGTTAATCCCAACCCCCGGGGTTATCGATGCAGTATTAACATACATCGTATAGCCCGTTCCCGGCGGTGATACATAACTATCATAAGTTATTATCCCGGAGGACGAATATTTTATCTCCCACCGTGCTGATACTAAAGTTTCTGAATTCCCGTTATCCCCCGGTGCAGTCCACGCGAGATACACTGCTCCTTCACTACTGCCTGTCAACGCTGTTAAGCCTGATATTCCTGCCGGTGCAATATTATCGTACGCGATAAACACTGCGGTTGATGGGTTTGTACCCCATACCTCAAGCCCTGCGGGATCGTACCCGCGGATACGCCAATAATACGATGTGTAGTTAGTTAACGGGCTTGTTGTCATTGTATACGTTGACGTAGAATTACCTGTGTAATATGTATATACACTGAAATTACTATTCGTAGAAACCTGCAGATCATACTGCACAATATCACCGTCAGGGTCAGCAGAATCCTGCCAGTCAAAATACGGAGTAAGGTCGTATACATTTATTGTCCCGGAAGGTGTATACAACGCAAACGCACCTGGTGTGTTGTTAACCGTATTTACATTAAATCTTCTGACTTCACTCGTTGTAGTTGCGTTGTTTATATCATAAGCTTCAATATACCAATAATACATAGTATCTTCAATTAATTCAGTGGTTGGCGTATAAGCTGAATACGCTAAACCCGCAGAAGAAGTGTAACTACTGAAATTTGATACTGACGAGTATACAACACGGTATCTCACATAATCCCCGGGGTCTACATCAGCTGATGAAGTCCAGTCAAAATCCGGAGTGATATCGCTTACAGATGTTAAGTTATCAGGAAAAACTAAACCAAAACTATTAGGTGCGTCATTCGCCTGGTTAACCTTAAAACTGCGGTTAACTGTTGTACTCCATACTGTTGTCCCGTCAGTATCCACTGCTTTCACTTTCCAGTAATATACAGTGTTATCATAAAGGTTTGTCGAAGGTGTATACGCAGAATCTGTTAATCCCGTAACTTCTGTCTTTACACTGAAATTACTTGCAGTTGAATACCATAAAGTATACGCAACAAAATCGTTGGGGTCGGGATCCGTAGAATCCTGCCAGTCAAACGCAGGGGTCAAAGTTGTTTCAACATTATTATTAGCCGGAGATACAACATCAAACGCAATTGGTGCATCATCCGCGGTATTAGTATAAAACTTCCACGTGGTTTGTGTTGCCGTTCGTGTCGTTCCGAAAGTGTCATACGCGTATGCTTTCCAGTAATACGTCGCGTTATCCGTAAGATTAGACGGTACATTATACACTGATACAGCCAACTCTGTTGACGATGTATATACCCCAAACACGGAATCAGTAGAATACATCACGCCATACCTAAAACTGTCATTAGGATCAACATCCATACTATCTTCCCAGTCAAGCGCAGGTGTTAAATCCGTGCTTACGTACGTATTGGCCGGTGAGATTAACCCAAATACCGTAGGAGTATCATTGATCACGTTTACCCAGAATTTCCAGTCAGTTTCAGTTGACCACTTTATACAATCCCACGGGTCAAACGCCATTATTTTCCACCAATATGTTGTGTTATCCTGCAGGCTGCCCACAGGGGTATGTGTTGAAGTAAGTAACCCGTCAACCACAGTCTTGTATATAAACGTTGTGTTTGACGCATACCAGAGTTCGTACCGTATAACATCGCTGTCAGGATCGGTAGCATCTGCCCAGTCAAACGCAGGGGTTAGTGTTGTCGAGGTTGACAAATCTGCCGGTGTGGTTAATGAAAAAACGTTTGGCGGATTGTTAGCTATACATAACGACACATCAATATCACTGAACAAACTTTCATTACCTGAACTATCAACCGCGGTTATTTTGTACCAATATGTAGTATTTGACGATACAGAGTTATCACGATAAAAATCAGTTGGGGCTGGGTGTAATGACACATTAACTTTGTTATACGCCCCGGGGTTATCAAGACTGCGGTAAATGTTATACCCCGCAAGATCGGTTTCAGTATTATTCGACCATGCAAGATAAATATCCGCTCCTGTCCCTGGGTTTGTTGCTTCCAGATTATTCGGGGTAGCCGGTGCTGTATTGTCTATTGAAAAAACATTTACTGTACTGGTATTAACTGATGTGTTTGTACCATCAAATGATTTTAGGTAGTAGTAATAAGTTGTTCCCATGGATACCGAAGTATTAGTATAAAATGTTGTGGACTTAATTATTGTTGTCAATAACGTATAGGACGGGTTCGTTATCCACGAGGATTTGTATATACGGTACTCAAGAACATCATTACTGCCATTACCGTCATCACTTGATAATATCCAGTTAAGATTAATCCTACTACCTTCATCCGCAGGGTAATCAATAGCTGATAGGCTTGTCGGCGCAGCGGGTGAGTTTAAATCTGAACACATATTCCCTGCGGAGGATGATACTAACGACCAGTTTGGTACTTCATCCGCTGTTTTTACAGCAAAATAATATGTCGTTAACGGTACTAAACCGGTTATTGTATGATTAACATTCTGCCCGGGTACTGTGTCTGTTGTTAATTGCACGCTATACACCGCAGCTATCCATGTGGTTTCATCAGTAATATTCGCGGTTGAAGAAGATTTTATCCAGTACTTTCCGCCGGTAATATTATCGTTATATCCATTATCCCCCGGCGCTATCCATGAGAGCTTTATTGCATGGTCATAACCAGCGGACTGCGCAGCGGTTAAAGTAGTAATTGTCCCCGGGCTGCGATTTGAGCTCAGTATTAATGCAACAGTGGATGACCATAAACCATACACTGTTGTTGATGAATAATTCATGCAGCGCGTGTACAATGTATGATCGCCGTTCGCTAAACTTGAGATGTCTAACCCGTACACAGTTGACGTTTCTGTTACCTGATTAAAACTTCCATCATCCGCTGACAGTGTGTAGCCGTTCCCAATTCCGGGATCGGTATCATAAAAATATTCTGCCGATACAATATTGAAATTAAACCCCTGTATATCACATCCATCAACCGAAGCTGATGTCCCGTCATCCTGCCAGGATGATACAACTGTCATTGTTGTTACCATATTAGAATCTTCGTTAAACGTATTACCCCCGAGTATTGTGGCAGTACTTATCTGCGGTTGAAGCGTTTTATCTGCCGGGGTTGCAGATGTGCTAGGGTATATAATATATGAACTATCCGGCGCATAATCGCCGCTAGCACCGTTTATCTCAGCATAAAACACGAAGTTCATTCTGCCGGTGGGAGGCAAGCCTGTATGAGAATCACCATCCGCGCCGTTGAGTTCTGTCCAGTTTATTTTAAATTCCACTGCATACGAACCCGTATCCTGAGTATACGCTTCAAGGTTTGTGGAGGTTGAAATACTCCAACTGTACCCGTCCCATTTTTTTAATTTACTGGTTTTTACGCGTATACCGTCAACAGTAATCACGTTGGCAGTAAGCAAATAATCCGCGCCTGCACCGTTTATAGGATACCCCGTACCGGCAGACTGGTCTTTATCTATATAGATAAAATAATCGTAAGTGTTACGCCCAGCTGCGCCTTTATTGAGTTTAGCTTGATTTTTAAAACTTATGTACAATTGTGTTGATGTGTGTGCGGTATAAACATCGTCAATATCAGCGAAAGTACTTGTTTCCTTAGGATCGTTTAATACCAGCATGTATGCAGCATTATTATAATCTGTAATCCCGCCGTCTGTAATATCTATTGAATCCACCCGCGCATATACAGATATTGGCAACATTAATAAAACTGCAGCAAGTAAATATCCGATATTTTTGTTGTATTGATACATAAAACTACTGAAAATAGAAATACCGTTCCTGGATTCTATACTTACAGCATTTTTGTTCAGTAAAGCAATCAAAGTGTATATTAACATTAGTATTAAAATTATAAGGCTTAGTAGTGTAAAAAGTCAATTGTGAAAATATATACACAAACAAAATATAGTACACAATATGGAATACAGATTGAAATGAACATGTGTTGTTAGTAAAATGTCATTAACGATCTATCATTAGATTTATTAAGATAAACGGATTCATGAAAAATATGAGAGATAAACGATTTATTGCAGTACACCGTGGCGGGCCACTAACAAAAGCCCGGCACTACCAGTTAATGGCCTGGGCATGTTCCTGTGCAAAACATGTATTACATCTTTTCGGCAAGAAAATTGATAAACGGTTAATAAACACGCTGGATGTAGCAAAAAAATGGAAACAAGGAAAAGCTTCAGTTGGCGATGCGAGAAAAGCGGCATTAGACGCAATAGCGGTAGCACGTGAAGCTTCAACCCCGGAAGCAATTGCAGTAGCTCGCGCTGTAGGCCATGCTGTTGCTACTGCACATATGGCTGATCATTCGTTAGGCCCGGCATGGTATGCTTTAAAAGCCGTGAAAAGTGCAGGGAAGCCTGTAGAATCAGAACGAAAATGGCAGAATAAAAAGTTACCGCCAGAAATTAAGGAACTAGTCTTATCTGCAAGGATAATTAGAAATATTTGAAAAACAGGATTTTTGTTGAGTATTAACTACTTTATCTTAAAGAACTGATGTGTGCTAACGTGTATTAATTCTGCATAAGCGGAAAATAGTCACATAAAAGCAGAACCAGCCAATTCATATATTTTTTATCTACCAGTATTATTAAGTTATTGACTTTTAATAAAAGAAAGTTGATCACATTTTAAAGACGACTTAAAAAGTTTATGGGAGGAATGCGATGAAAACAAAAATGGGTTTATGGGTTGATCACAGAAAAGCTATTATTTTTGCTGTTACGAACGAAGGGGAAGAGATAAAACTGATAATATCAAAGGTAGAAAAACAGCTACGTCGTTCCGGAGATTCACCTCTTAAGGGCAGATATGAATCACTTAAAGTTCCATCAAGTGATATCCGCCAGAAAACTTTTACAGCACATCTAAATATATACTACGATGCAGTAATTGCATGTATTCGTAATGCAGGAGCTCTTCTTATATTTGGCCCCGGTGAGGCAAAGGGAGAACTTATAAAACGGCTTAAAATACACAACCTCGGCAGCCGTATTGTTGGCGTTGAAACAGTTGATAAAATGACGGATCATCAGATTGCAGCAAAAGTCCGTAAATACTTTCCAAAATAATATTCAGCAATATGATTAGTATAGAAATTCAGTTGGTATAATTATTTTGGGGGGTTGTAACAATTTTATATTGTATTCTCCAATATTTTATGTATTTTTTGACTGCGTTCTGTCTCCTTACCTAGGTGTAAATAATATTCTTCAAACGTCGGTATTTCTTTTTTATAAAAAACTCCTAGCGGTATTTTAGCATCGGTATTACTATAATTCCATTCCCTGATTCTCTGCATTGCCTTTCCGTAATCAGCGGGATCATGTCCGGCTAGTTCATACACGTTTTTGTTGTAGTATTCATACATATTAAAAAATGTTACGCATACCTGCAGGATATCCACGAGTGCAAACCCTTTATGCATTATTGCTTCCCTCATAAGTTTTTTTAGCAATTCCATAGTAGTAGATGTACCGCGGCTAATAAAACTTGCGCCGCTTGCAAGCATGATTTCCAGAGGGTTTATCGGTGTCTCCTTACTCCCTTGAGGTGTAGACCGCCCTTTATAACCCAACGGCGATGTTGGCGTGTACTGTCCTGTAGTCAACCCATACACCCTGTTATTGTGGACAATCATGGTAATATCAATATTTCTTTTTGCAGCGAAAACAAGGTGTTCCATTCCTTCTCCATAAGTGTCGCCATCACCGGCTAAACCAATTACTTTCATCTGCGGGTTAGCAAGTTTGATTCCTTCTGCCACAGGAAGAACCCGGCCGTGAATTGAGTAAACACTGTTGGCATTGATATAATCAACGATCTTGGCACCGCAGCCTATTCCGGAAACAAGGACTATGTTTTCCGCCAATATATTATCCGCAACCAGCGACTTTAGTACTGATTTTATTGAATTCAAAATTGCAAAATTACCGCAGCCAGGACACCAGGTATTAATAGCGTTTGTTCCCCAATTTTTTTCCTGCATCATATCTCCATCCTCAACTTTTCTTCCAGTTCATCCAGGGAAAACGGCCGGCCGTCATAACGCAACATTGTGTGGTCCACTTTGTATCCCAATTGGGAGATAAGCTTCGCTAACTGTCCTGTTGCATTGTTTTCCACACAGACAAGTTTTGTGATTCCGTTCAATGCATCCTGAAACTGTTTTCTGGGAAATGGCCAGAGTACCACCGGATGGATTGCGCGTAAACCCAGGTTAGCAGCAGCTTCAAAAACTACGCCTTTATTTGACCCCCAGCATACCACACCTGTGGGTGAATCCCTGTTTCCTGCGACATTCACTGTTTTGTAATCTTCCAATTCCGATGATAGATACGCTTCTTTACGCATCCGTTTTTCCAACATTTTGTTTGTGACCCCGGCCTCTTCAGCCGTGATTCCCGATTCGTCATGTTCGTAACTATTAACCTTTATAACAACATCTTTGTCAGGAGGGAACGCCAACTGAGAGATTCCCGTCTCTGAATTTAGGTAACGTTTATACTCGCCTTTTCTGTCCCACAAAAAACCTTTTTCATCATCTACCGGCCCTGTTTGTGCAATATCAAAACTACTCGCGCCTTCGGATAATGTTTTATCTGACAATATAATCGCAGGAGTCTGGTATTTCTGTGCAATATTCATTGATATTCCGGACCAATAATATGCTTCCTCCGCATCGCCCGGCGCAACTACGAATCGGCAGAATTCGCCTTGACCGGCGTTAAGCACAAAATGTAGTTCGGTCTGGCCTGTGTACGTAGGCAAGCCTGTGCTTGGGCCGGGACGCTGGCCAACGATAACAACCACCGGTAGTTCTGCCATCCCGCTGAAACTAAAACCTTCTGTCATTAAACAAAACCCGCCGCCTGAAGTACCCACCGCCACTTTCTCTCCCATATACGAAAATCCTAGAGCCATGAGCATCACAGAAATCTCATTTTCCGGATGAACGACTTTCAACGAAAATTCTTCAGCCATCTCAGCCAAAAAATGGAGAATACCGGAACACGGTGTCATGGGATACGAAATATATGCTTGTAATCCGCCTTTAATCAAGCCTAAACTTATAGCTTCATTACCCGTGATTATTGGCAGGCTAACTTGTGCGATAACATCTATTTGTTTGGATACCCCGGTTTCGTCAAACCCTTTGACTGCAATTTTTGTGTTTAACTCTGTTTCCTTAGCCATACTTTTCTTGATAACTTTTTCCATAATATCTTTCCCGATACCTGCTGCCTTGCAGAAAGCGCCTATGATGCAGGTATTACGCATAATATCAGCTGCGTTTTCCGTTTTTAGGATTTTAGCAACAGGTATACCAAATGATTGTATCTCAACGGGAAAAGATGGAAGTTTGACTGAATCAGAATCGTAAATTATAATAGAATTGTCTTTCAACCTTTGTTTATGAAAGTCTATAGTATCCTGATTTAATGCAAGTAAAAAATCGACGTTGTTCCTATGAGTACTGATCTTTTGGCCTGATGCCCGGATAATAGAAAAAGTATGCCCGCCTCTTATAAGTGACGGGTAATCCCTGTATATATATATCCTGTATCCCAAATGGTTGAATAGGCTTGCGATTATTGAACCGGACTTATCGATTCCATATCCGGCTTTACCTGCAATTAATACAGAAATTTCATTCATTATTTACTTCCCCAGTATTTTCATATCTAATTTAAAAGTATATTTCAACTTGTCTAACAATACAATTGGTGAACTCTGCTTTTTACTGACTTTTATCCGCAAATAAATCTCATATTAACATAGAATAAAATCAATAATATACGGAATTTAGCAATCCCTTTTGTAATTAGGATAGTTTATGATAATAACCGTATGATTTATGAGAATGAAAGGTAATTCAATAAGAATGAAAACAAAAAAAACGAAGGTAATGATAATTGATGATGAAAAAGTGTTTTTAGAAGAATTAAAAGAAACACTTAAATTAAGCGGGTATAAAACCATAACATTTAGTGACGGAACTAAAGCGCTGGAAAATGTAATTAAGCATAAACCGGACGTTATCTTACTGGATCTCAAAATGGAAGGAAAAAACGGGTTTCAAGTAGCTGATGAATTAAGAAAGAAAGAAGAAACATCGGGAATACCTATAATCGCGATGACCGGTTATTATTTAACTGATAGTTATGAGTATATAAGGAAAATGTATGGACTGGATGAATGCTTAATAAAACCGTTTAACCCGCTGGATGTAATTACAAAAATAGAATTACTGGGAAATAAGGGTAAAACAAAAAGTTAAGAGTAGTGTGCTATAATTAACGTAAAGGAGGCGAATATGAAAAACAAGTTTATTCTAAAAACTGTATTAATTCTTATCTTCAGTACACTTTTGGGATGCACAAAATCAGGGGAAATACACTCAATAAAACCCGGTGAAAAAGTGCAAATAACCGGCGGAGATTATTTCCAGTATGATTTTGACAAAAACCCGGCACTTGGCATGGTTATTGTTAAAATCAATGTTTTTGACTCCAACGGGAAAAATAATAATGAATATACAATAACAGGTATCTCAGGAATGCCCTCAATGAAAGGCGCGCATGATTCACAGGAAATAGAATTTAAGCAGAACACAAAAGGCGACTATCTACTGCCCGTGAATGTCGTTATGCCAGGCAAATGGGAAGTCAAAATAAAGTTCCTGAAGAACCAGGATGAAATATACAGCGACACAATCAGGTTTAATGTTGGTTAAGTTGATAAATCTAATAGTAATAGTATTCACAATACTTTTATCAGTCCAGCCGGTAGAAGCATCAGATTCGCTGTTTTTTCTGGAATCACAGTTTGTTCTGGGATATTCGTCAACAAAAGCTGAGCTTGAATATTATTCATTTTCATACAATCACCCGATGCAGAAGCCTTCTTTGGGATTTGATTATCTTCACCGTTTTTCTTCGGATTACGGTGACCGTATAATACTGGCACTCCAGGGAAGAATTGCATGGAATAATATGTTTCAAAACAATTTTGAAACACAGGTATATAATGCTTACATCAGAGGAAAACTTGGGTTTGCAGATATATGGTTCGGCCACAGCAGGCCGGCTTTTGGATTGTCTTCATATCTTGACACACATGCGCATCTGCTTCAGAACCTTTCAATGGAAGGATTCGGTTATGACAGAGACTGGGGAGCAGGGTTATACAAGGTTTACAACAACGGCGATATTAACCTGTCCTTAACTTCAGGTTCGGGTATGCCGTTTATATCTGAAGGAAATTACCTTATTAATTTGCGTACAGCATACGGGGTTATTGAAAGAGATAATTTTAATATCGGGTTAAGTATTGGTTTCGGGAACACAGCTGATTTTATGGGTTATCACAGAATGAACCCCGGATTGTCCAGGACCGTTCTGACGGGCATTGATTGTTCATATTTCGTTAATAACCATGAATTCAGGCTAGAATCCGTTATTGGAGATATGCAGAATGATTATGTCCACGGTTTTCTTTTCAGATACGGCATAAATTTTTTTGATGAGAACAGGTTAAAAATTGAGTTTCAGCCTGTATTAGAAAAAACCGCGGGACAAAATGAATTTTTTAAGTTTTATACCGCAGTTACGTTCATTATTAATGAATACCTGACACTAAGGAGCATGTATAATTATAGCCAGGCAACAGGAGATGGAAAAATCATTTGCCAGTTATATTTATACAAAATAATCTGATACTTTTTTATGGGAGGATAGGATAAATGAGAACTATCGTATTATGCCTGATTTTACTTTTAAGTGCTACTAATATTTTTGCCGCGGTGGGTTGTGATTTAAACGACCCTGACAGGGATGTTAAAAGACTATTTCCCGGGTCAACAGGATATAAAACCAAGTATGTTTCCATTGACAAAAAAGGCGGGAATGAACTTTTTAAGGAGATAGAAGAAAGGCTTGGCGATAAGTTTAACGGCATATATGAAAAAATAGATGTACCCTATACAATTTATGAGATCTCTAAAGGAACAGTGACTATAGGGTATATACACGGTATAAACCAAAAAGGCGTATACGGGGGTATACAGGTATTTCTGGCTCTTGACCTTAAAAGCGTAATCAAGAATTTTTATATTCAAAAATTAACAGCAAAGTATGCTTCAAAATTCAGGGATAGTTCATTTGGCGGGCAATTTATAAACCTTTCTTTGAAAGAATTTTATAGTTACGATGTTTCATCCGGCACGTTCAATATACCGGATTCTATGGTTATAATCAATAATCCTGATCCGCAATCAGTAAAGGATTTTAAAGCTGTGTTAAGAGCCGTTAAAAAAAATCTTATCCTTATGGATGTATTTATATATAGCAACAAACATCTTCCATTATTCAAGAAAGGTAACTGAAATATGCTAAAAATATATCAGGTCGCTTATAAGAACCTGTTAAGGAAAAAAACTAGAACGGTTTTAACAATTATTGGTATATCGCTCTCAACCTGGGTTTTAGTAAGCCTGCTCGGATTCAATAAAGGGTACGAGAGAGCGCTTAATAAGGATATTGATAATATGGGCTTCAATTTACTTGTAACTGCAAAAGGATGCCCGTATGAAGCTGCAACATTGATGCTGAAAGGCGGGACCGGGCTGCGGTACATGGAAGAAAATATTTTAAGGGAATTAACAAAATATAAAGAAATTGAGAAGACAACACCGATGCTGATGCAGGCTGTGTTTGACCCGAACAAAGGGGAAAGCGGCGGGATAACATCATATCTCGGGATTGATCCTGAAACATTTCCTGCAATGAAATCATATTTAAAATTCTCGACCGGAACATGGTTCAACAACCCGGATGCCTATGAGGTTGTTATGGGATATGAAGCAGCAGAACTTGAACAAAGGGAGCTCGGAGATATGATTCTTATCCCGGAAAAAAACGTGGAACTCAAGGTAACAGGTATACTAAAAAGAACCGGAACCCAGGATGATGGAACCATATTTGTGCCGATAAGGGTCCTGCAGAAAACATTTGGGATGACCGGGCGTCTTACCGGTATCGGTATTAAAGCAACGAAAAAAGCTGATATGGACAAACTTGAAGAACAACTCTATAACCTGCCCGATGTCCAGGTCGTGTCTCTTGCTCAGGTAAAAGAGACTATTATAAGCCTTATCGGAACGGCAAAGATCATGGTTTTTTCTATTGCAATTATTGCCATACTCATCGCAATGATAGGCGTAATTAATACAATACTTATGTCTGTTTTTGAACGTTTCCAGGAGATAGGAATTCTAAAAAGTATCGGTGCAATGCCTGCCGATATATTCAAACTTGTCATGTTTGAAACAACGATTCTTTGTTTTGCGGGCGGTATATTAGGAAACCTAATGGCTCTCGGGCTGTCAAAACTTACGGATCTACTGATAAGACGTATATTACCTTATACACCCACAGGTGAACTTATTTTAATAGATGGCAGGCTAGTCCTTGCCGGAATACTTGTTGTGGTGGTGGTAGGACTACTCAGCGGTTTATATCCCGCGTGGAAAGCAGCAAGTATAAGGCCTATTGAAGCTATAAAATCGGAGGGTGTATAGTTATGATAGAAAATAATATCATTATTGATGCTGAAAATATTACAAAAAAATATACACGCGGGAGTGAGGATATCCTTGCGTTGAATACTGTCTCGCTTAAGGTCCAAACCGGCGATTTTATTTCATTCTTAGGCCCCTCAGGTTCGGGCAAGACAACACTTATTAATATACTGGGATGCCTTGATAACCCGAGTTCAGGACGATTAACTATCGCAGGAAATACTGTTTTTTCGAAAGATAAAGTATTATCAGAAACGGCTTTCACAAAGATAAGAAGAGAATATTTTGGTTATATTTTCCAGAGTTTTTATTTAATACCAACTCTTACAGTGTACGAGAGCACAATTCTTCCGCTAACCTTCTCCAAAAAAACTGTATCCAAGGATGATGTAATGAAAATTCTTGAGATGCTGGGCCTTGGAGACAGGATTAACCATCTCCCTTCACAGCTGTCCGGCGGTGAAATGCAGAGGGTTGCGATTGCCCGTGCGATTATAAATAAACCCCGTATATTATTTGCAGATGAGCCCACCGGGAATCTTGATACCAAAAGAAGCGGGGAAATTGGCGATCTTTTAAAAAGATTAAACAAAAATGAAGGCCTGACAATAATTATGGTCACTCATAATACTCAACTCGCAGAATCGGCGGGCAGGATTGTCAATATGAGAGACGGGACAATAACGCTCTGATAACAGGATCAATTATTTCGTTACGTACTGATATTTTTTCTTCAGAGATTGAAGTGTCAATGTTTATTAACATTACTTTGAAAGTTTAATTACAAGCCGTGTGACACGTTTTCCCAAGGCGTTATTTTACCAATTTCTGTTATAATCTTATATAGGAGCGGTATAGTGAAATAATACAAATGAATTTTGGTATAAAAAAAATCTTTTCTATTTGCGTTGTCCCATATGTTATTTGGTTGATATTCTTCTACCAATATAACTTCATCGATGGAGTGAATCTAATTTTTCATGAAGCTGGGCATTATATCTTCATTTTTTTCGGAGATACCATTAGGTTTTTAGGTGGTACTTTAGGGCAATTATTTTTCCCAACTGTCTTTTGCTTAAGATTTGTAAGCCGTGGACAGAAATATGAAGCTGCGATTTGCGGAATATGGTTCGGAGAAAATGTAATGAATATAGCATGGTATTTGGGAGATGCGCAGGCTCAAGTACTTCCTTTGGTAGGCGGAGATATCCACGATTGGAACTGGTTACTTTCAAAAGCAGGATTATTGTCACGCTGTCAGTTAATATCAGAATCTATACATTTTTTTGGAGCTATGATATTAATAAGCGCTGTTATTCTTCTATTTCTCTATTTACCCCAACAGAAAGCCATAAAAAATAATTAAGATATTGAAAATTGAACGCGGTATTGGGTTAACTTACATCCTTATCTTTCCAGAAGTTTGAGTAGTACACCCCGCGACCAGACTCACCGCCGCCATAGACAAATTCTACCCACCCATCATTATCTATATCACCGGGTACTCCGAGGCCGAACCCGCCGGCAATAGTTTCCGCAAAATACCATTCACGCGAACCTGTTTTACCATTACGGTACCGGATTATGTTGTTACCCATCGAGTTGCACCAGAAAAAAAGCTCGATTTTGCCGTCGTGGTTAAAATCGCCGGGTTTTATACGTGTATTCTGGTTTGGCATGATTTTAATGGGTTTACCGTCAACGATGAACGGTTGACGTTCGGATAGTATCGGTACACCGTCACTATTACGCCCAACAATTTTGAAGTACACTACATCGCCGCCAATATCAGTATCAGTTTTGTGTCCTAGCTGGTACGTTACCCCGCTGATTAACAGTTCGTCAGTACCGTCACCGTCAATGTCTAGTAAACAAATGTCCGTGCGGTTATGAACTTTAATTATTTTTCCGGTCCCATCACAAAGTTTGCCTTTATCAACAAATTTGGTGGGATATTTTTGGCTTTTATCTAACATTCCTTTATAGAAATATATATGGCCCGTATCACTGCCTAACAGCAGGTCAGGTATGCCGTCATTGTCCCAGTCGGTTACCAACGGTGATGAGTCACCGTACTCCTCAACCGCAGTAGGGTCAGTCTCGCCAAAAACACGGATTTTGTTGCCTTTATCATCAGTTAAGAAAACCGGGTCTGCTGAGAATAACGGGGTGGTTGTTGTACCAACATTAAACCGTACCCTTACCATTCCATCAGTCCCGCCTTCAACGATATCATTTTTACCGTCGTTATTATAATCGCAAATGTGTAGTTTCATGTTAATTGCCATCTGCACGTTTTCCTGGCAAAGGTAACTTTCAAATTTTAGAGTGGGGTTCCGTGCATCATCTGAAATGTTTTTATAAACCTTTATATGTCCTCTATCACCAAGCAACATATCGTTTCTGCCGTTCCCAAACCAGTCAGTAACAACAATAAAATCGTGCCGCGGTAATCCAAGTTTGTTACCCTGGTAATCACAGATTTGTCCTTCATATTTCAATAACGGTGACCCGTCTTTTGATTTGCCTACATTACGATAAAACACTATCTCCGAATCTTTCCGGTCACCACAGGGTATCAACAGGTCAGGGTTGCCGTCTCTATCCCAATCAACTATACTCGGTTTCGCACAAAACCCGGCTAACTTCGCGTTGCCCCAGCAACCATGGCCGACACGAATAGTTTTGCCGTCAATGTCTGTCAGCATCCGGGTTGGTTTTGCAAACACCTGCCCGGTTGTTTCTTCAAACCGCGATTTTTTGTACGACGGCGAGGTTGGGTCATCACGTCGTGAACGTTTCGTATAATGTTCACTATGGTATTTTGGTTCGCCTCTATCCTGTGAAACATCTTCCAACAGCCAAATCACGCCGGTTTCGTCACCAACCAACAAATCACGGCCTCCATCTCCATACCAATCAAACACTTCAGTACATAAATAATTGTGGTACCGTTCATCAGTATAACCGTTAAGGGTATCAATCTCGTGATCAGGATGGTGGTATTCAAAAGAAAAAGGTATGCCGTCAATATCTTTAACCGGTTCCGGTTGAGCATAATCAGGCAGTTCGTCATTGTTTGTCGAGCGGCTGAGATATAGCATAGTATTACGTGTATTAAATATTATATCGCGTGTACCGTTACCACTCCAGTCTATCACTGTCGGGTAAGTTATGTAGTCAGGGTTGTACGGTGCTAATGTTTTAATGTAAACAAACTGTAGTTCGCTCCGAGAGTTAGGTCGTTCCTCATAGTACCGTATTGGATTTGTTGCACCGCCAACACCGCCACAAATTATACCGCGTTTACCGTTCTTGCGCCAATGTACTACACGAAACTTTGCGCCGCAGCCGCCAAACATTATTGGCCCGTAATTGCTTAACAACGGTTGCGGTATTGGTAATCCAAATTTCGGATAATTGTCATTCTGTGTAATATCTTTCATAGTTGTATTATATCAAATACAGCTGAATAAGCAGAAATAAGTCAGACAAAAGCAGAACCAGCCGATTCATCTATATTTTTGCTTTAAGTATCATTATATTTAGCAGAATGAAGTTTTAAAAACAAAGGAAAGTAAAGGAAGTTATTTAGATGAAAACTCAAAAGTTGGTTTGCTTGTTTCTAGGATGTAGTTTATTGTTTCTTGCACCTGTTGTTTATGGAGAAGTTGTAAAAGGTGATATTGGATTAGGATTAAATTATCCGGGAGTCGGGGTAAGGTATTTTTTAAGTGATAAAATATCTCTTGAACTGAAAAGCCAGAGTGAAAACAACATTATTCTCGGCGGTTTTAGAGGATATTGGTATTTTAGGCCTATAAAAACAATTCTGCCTTTTGCGGGTGTGGAAGTAGACTATGCTTCGTTTAAGGGAAACAATAGCGAGGGAACGGGAATAACAGGAGAAGTTTTTGCCGGTATTGAGCATTTTTTTGTAAAAAGTTTTTCGGTTCAATTAGATTTTGGCCCTGCCATTGTATCACTTACAGACAAAGGCTCATCAGAGTCTGTCAACGACTTGGAATACGTGGTTAATTTCGGAATAAATTATTATTTTGGGAAAAAATGATAGCTGTAATAGATGAAATATGATAATTATCGGAGGAGATAAAATGAAATTTGAAAAAGTGTTTTTAGTTTTTACGATTTGTATTTTTACATGTTCTGTTTTAACTGCTGCAGGTTTAAGATTTGGTATGACAGGCGCAATAAAACAAAAAGTGGTAGAGTTGGATAAGAAAGTGGTAGATAAAAACAAGGAAAAGATCGTCGCCCCAACAACTCCAGGCGACGGAACGGGTAGAGACGGCTTAGGAGCAGGCCCAGTACCAGTGGTTCTTGGAACAGCTGGAAATTATGTGATTCTATCAAAATCAGGTATTTCAACCATTCCAACCTCCGCAATCACTGGTAATATCGGAGTGAGTCCCATCGCAGCGATCGGTATCACAGGATTTTCAGAAGCAATGGATGTCTCAAATCAATTTTCAATTGCCACTCAAGTTACTGGAAGGATATACGCTGCCGACTATGCGGTTCCAACCCCTGCTAACCTGACAACAGCTGTAAGCAATATGGAAACTGCGTACACCAATGCCGCAGGACGAGCTGCTGATTTTACCGAAATTGGTGCGGGAAATATTGGCGGGATGACACTACCCGCGGGTACATATAAATGGGGTACCAGTCTTTTAATCCCGACGGATGTTACGCTCTCGGGTGGGCCAAACGATGTATGGATCTTCCAGATATCGGGAGATCTAACCATTGCCGCTGCGAAGAATGTGATACTATCTGGCGGTGCACTACCCAAAAACATTTTCTGGCAGGCCTTTGGTGCTGTATCCCTTGATACGACCGCGCATTTTGAAGGGGTGATACTGTCACAAACAGCAATTACGCTGAATACTGGTGCAACGATAAACGGCAGATTATTGTCGCAGACTGCGGTAACTCTTGATTCCAACACGGTTGTACAACCTGCCCCGTAAGGCAAGGGATAGAGGGAATTAGAAGAATGAAAAAAATATGTGTTTTATTACTGTTTTGTAGTATATTTATTGTGGGTATAAACACAAAAGCACAAGCAGAAATTAGTACCACAAAATTGGATACCAGTCTAACTAAACAGATACAAATCACAGAAGTTGATGGGAGAACTGTAACAGTTGGCAGCGGGATGCTGGACGACATTGAAAAAAGACAGGTATTCGATATTTGGAATAAAAACACAAAAATTGGGCAACTGCGAATCACTAGAGTACAAGCCCACAAATCTATTGGCAGGGTAATTCATAATTACACCGGGCGTGTAGAACCAGGAAATATAGTTGTCTATACAGGAATAAAACTTAAAGTCGGGGGAGCAGGAATAACAGCAGGCGGAGATGTTTTTCATTTATCTTCATCTACCGTATACGGTTTTGGAATATTTTATGAGTTTGTAGGGCCTAAAGGCTGGGGTGTTGAACTAAATTCAAGTGCGTATACACGAAGTGATTCATACAACTATTTTCCAGATGATATATATAGGCACACAGGATTCGGTAATGACCGCCATTATTCGTTTCCCATGCTTGTGAAATACCATTTTTTTTATGATACTAATTTCTCGGTATATTTTGGGGCAGGGTTGTATTATAACGAAGTTCATGCTTACTGGCTTACTTATACATACAGTTATGACGAATTCGTTGAGGGTCCTATGCCGATTATGAGTACTGGGATTGAGTTTTGGGCTAAGCACAATATGCATTTAAGGCTGGATGCCAAACTGTTCATCGGAAAAGAAACTGTACACTCAGGTTCTACTACAACACTATTACTGTCTCCATGTTTGAGTTATCATTGGTAATGAAACTTCCCGGGTAACAACAAAATAGAACGGGTGTAAATGTAGTAGTGGTAATATAAAAAAACGGTAGTTTATTATTATTCATTCACGGGAAATAATGAATACGCCGCGAAACGGCTTGCCCGGGAACTACAGTGCGATGTTGAAGCTATAGTACCAGTTCCAAAATTATTCCCGTTATTAATCTTACTCTCCCTTATGCGTATAGGAACAATGACAAAACGTACCAGTCACGATCCTGCGCCTTATGACCGGGTAATTATCCTAACCCCTATCTGGATGGGCCAACTTGTCTCGCCGATACGCGGGTTTATACGGAAACACATGAAAAGTATCGGGAAACATATTTTTGTGACCACTTGCAGAAGTGATGAGGAGAATAAGGATACAAAATTTGGATCCGAAAATGTTTTCAAAGAAGTCAAAACGCTAGTAGAGGACAAACTTATGCTTACAGAAGCGTTGTCAATAAAATTATTGTCGTCAGGAACGAAACAGTAAAGACAGAAATGGGTTATCCACAGTATGCACAGAATTAACAAAGAGAAAGGAAAAAGTAGCAAAAAGGAAAGAGAAATTACGACTACGGCTATATCTTGTTCATCTCATAGACTGGTATTGACAATGGGGAGTACTCTAGATATCATAGTACATCAGAAAAGGTGATAAGTTTTATGAAGCTAATAAAAGAACCTGTTTTTACTCCGCTTTCAATCACAGAAATCCAGCCTTCGGGATGGTTAAAAAATCAACTTAAACTCCAGGCAAAAAGCTTAAGCGGGAAAGTTGACGAATTTTGGCCTGATATAAAAAACAGTAAATGGTTCGGCGGTGATGCCGAAGGATGGGAGAGGGCTCCGTACTGGCTGGACGGTGTTCTACCTCTTGCCTATTTATTACGGGATAAAAAACTAATAAATAAAGTAAATAAATACATGTCTTATATTATTTCCAACCAGAAGGACGACGGATGGCTTGGGCCGTATTACAAAAATTATGATTTATGGGGACAGTTTTTAGTGTTAAAAGTCCTGACACAGTATTATGACGTAACCAAAAATGAAAAAATTGTAGATGTAGTAAAAAAAGCATGTAAGAATATTAATGTTCATATAAACAAAAACACAGTAAATAACTGGGCGCATTCCAGATGGTTCGAGGCACTGATACCAATTTATTGGTTATATCAGAAAACGAAGGAAGACTGGCTGCTGAGATTAGCCATAAAATTATATGCTCAGGGTTTTAACTGGGGTAATTACTTTAAAAACTGGCCAATAACAAAAGCAACACCCAAGGGTGGATGGAATTACATGGGCCACGTTGTGAATAACGCAATGGCAGTAAAGTCGCACGCATTAATTTATCAGATGACCGGCGATAATATTGACAAACAAACAGTGTATGAGATGATCGATAAACTTGATAAATATCATGGAATGGTTACAGGTGTTTTTTCAGGTGATGAGTGTTTAGCAGGGTTAAATCCTGTTCAGGGAACAGAGCTATGCGCAGTTGTAGAATATATGTATTCATTAGAAATATTATTATCAATTTTAGGAGATACAGTTTTTGGAGATAGGCTGGAACTAATTGCGTTTAATGCATTACCCGCAACATTTTCACCTGATATGTGGGCACACCAATACGATCAGCAGGTTAATCAAATTGAGTGTGTAATAAATCCCAACCCTGTGTGGACAACAAACGGGCCTGATGCAAATATCTTTGGGCTAGAACCTCACTTCGGGTGTTGTACCGCAAATCTGAGCCAGGGATGGCCTAAATTCACTGCGCATTTATGGATGAAATCAAAAGATAACGGTTTAGCAGTTTGTGCTTACGCTCCGAGTAAAGTAATCACTAATATCAACGGCAGTAAGATAGAAGCAAGTATAGAAACAAGCTATCCTTTCAGCGATACTATAACAATAAAACTTAAAACTGATAAAACAGTAAGATTTCCTTTATCTTTACGAATCCCATCGTGGGCCAGGAAAGCACTTATTAAAGTTAATAATAAAACACTGGGAGATACTGTGAAACCCGGCCATTTTTTTAGGATTAACAAAAAGTGGAGCGGGTTGACTATAATTACGCTAAAATATCCGATGCAACCAGAGGTTCTGAAAAGACCGAATAATACCGTAGCAATAAAACGCGGGCCAATTATTTATTCATTAAAAATCGGTGAAAAATGGAAACGTATAAATGAAAATACACCATACAGGGAACTCCCTCATGCTGATTGGGAAATCCGGCCAACAACTCCATGGAATTATGCACTTATGAAAAAAAATGTTAGTAATTTAAAATTTATTGATTATAAAATAAATGATTTTGTTTTTAAATCTGCAAAAGTACCGGTTACAGTAAAAGTTAAAGGCCAAAAAATTAATAACTCTAAACAAGTTGAAGATCTTGAATTAATCCCTTACGGATGGACAAATTTAAGGATTACTGAATTTCCTGTCAAATGAAAACAAAAGACTTATGAATTTGTTCCGTTACCATACAAATTCCAGGCCGGTAACTATCAATAATCCCAGGTAACTTCGTTCTGTTTTTACTGAATAATCGCGGGAGTAATCGTAACCCATAACATTTGTATGATTATATAAGTTATTAACCTGTAAAAAACATGATGACTCTATGCCAAACGATTTAAACTTATAATCCAGCTTGACGTCAAGCGTATGGTAGTCAGGAAGCCGTTCTGAATTATACTTACCGTATACAGGCTGATACGACACGTTCCCGGAACTATATACTCTTTTTGTAGCACCGGTTATTGGAGTATACGGGCTGCCGGTAGTATAATCAAACTCAGAATATAACATCAGTTTCGTTGATATTTTCCAGTCCACTACAATAGACATATTAAACCGCCTGTCTTGATCCGGATAAAACTCTTCATTCACAGGAATAATACTACCTGATGAAAGTTTAGATGAAATAACACGCCGCGAGTCAAGCAACGCTGCGCTTATCCATCCGGACAAGTTTGTATTACCACTTTTTTTCTTTTCAACAAATAATTCCAGGCCCCGGGAATAGCCGTACATATTATTAGAAGCAGTAGAATTAAAATTATTACTTTCAAATAATATCAGGTTACTATAATCTTTATAGAACAGTTCTGTCCGTAATAAAACTCCTTCTGCAATATCTTTTTCATAACCAGCAACATAATGCCATGCTTCCGGAAGCTTTAAACCAGATTTATCCTTATCTTTTAACACCCGCGGTTCAGCGATAAACTGTGTAACTTTCCCAACTGCAAGTTTTACAGTATCGTTTTGTGAAATACTGTACTCAGCAGAAAACCGTGGCTCAGTGACAGTCTGTCCATTAAAGTCCAGGTAAGTCATCCGGCAACCCGGAAGGAGCGTAAGTTTTTCATTGAACAAGCTTATCTCATCCTGAATAAACGGGCAGTAAAGAGTTGCGGTAGAAGTAGATTCCATCACAGTTTTTACTACCCGGTTTCTGTTATTCAGATTGGTATAGCTATATTCCATATCAAACACTTCTTTGATATCGGGATACTGCTGGACATCAATCCCCGCCTGTAAATGCTGTATTTCCGAAGGTATGAAATGAAATACCGGCTTCACGTTGTAAAGATATGACGTACTGTAGTTATACAAATAAAAGTATTGTACTTTAGTTGCGGATATGTTTAATTCATCAGTGATTGAAAAACTGGATAGGTCAGCGCTTAAATCACTTTTTGAGTATTGTTTAGTCCATCCGGCAATAAGGTTAAGATAAAAACTTTCCGCTGGTTTGTACAGCCACTGTAATGACACCACAGGCGTTTCGCTCAATGACAATGCTGAGACTGAAACTCCGGCTGCAATACCGGTACTGGGATTTACAGCCATGTTAATCTCCTCAAAAGAATACAAGCCGGATAACGTAAACTTGCTTTTCCCGGTTTTGAAAGTAAAGTTACCTTGAATATCGTAGTAATAAGGAAACATTATTCCCTGTTTATTTATAAGCAGGTTGAGAAGAAGGTCATAGTAAGTCCTTCTCATCCCGATGATAAACGACGATTCTTCCAGCAATGGCACCGGTACCTCAAGGTTCAAACTAGAACTTATCAACCCAAGAGTGAATGAACCTTTAATTTTTTTATAATCCCCTCTCCGGTTATTTACATTTATTACTGACGATAATGCATTACCGTAAATAGCGGGATATGCACCGGTATAAAACGCTATGTTTTCAATAAGTGAGAGGTTATACACGCTTAACAAGCCGCCGTAATGGTATAGTACCGGCAGGTAAATACCATCCCAAACACCTGCGTTTTCCCAAGGTTCTCCCCCGCGTACGTACATCATTGAACTAAAATAATTTGCACGTACTACACCAGGCATTGTCTGCAATATCTTTAATGGATCATCAAAATAGTTTTTCATTGCACGCTGAATTTCTTCTTTCCTAACTTCCTGTTTTGAAACAACAGCTTTTTCTTTTTCTGCAGAAACCACTATTTCGTTAAGAGACGGGACGTTCCCCTCATGTAGTGCAACATCGAGATTAATATCAGCGATAACATCAACTTCCGTTTGTTTTGATTCATATCCCATTGCATGGAATGACAACAGGTAATGCCCTGTAGGCTGAATTGTCAATACATACGTACCGTCAGCAGAAGTTTGTGCATATTTTTCTGTACCGTATATTTCAATATACCCGTCAGTCAACACGATGTTTGTAACAGAATCGTACAGTTTCCCCGTTATTTCATATGAATAACCTGTAGAAACATGTATGAGAATGAATGATAGTATTAGTAGATAGTTAAGTTTTGTTGCCATTGTCAATTACACCTTGATAGTTTACTTAGCATTATTAACCTGCGAAGTTACATTCTTCGTTGCAAACACGCAGTTTCGTATCTGAACATTTTTTAGTATCTGTATTACGGAATCAACGTGCCGATACTCAGTATCAACGTCGCTGTACAAAAAAACAGTTGCGTGTTTGTTGAACACTGCCAGGTTTTCCAGTATATCCATAAGTTTATCCGTATCTACCTGCTTACTGTTGTAAAACAACTTCCCGTCTTTTTTTATATACACATTTATCCGTTTCTTTGCGTCTATTTTACTCGCTTTTACAACCTGCGGCAGAGTTACAGTAACAGCTTTTTGTGACGATGTCAGTGTAGTTACCATCAAGAATATTAATAATAAAAACGCAATGTCTGACATTGACGAGACCGGAATATTAACTTTTCTACGCCTAATCTTTATCATAATGTTTTAAGCGAGATCCTGTAAACCCCGTTTTTCTGCAAATGTTCAATCAACGCAATAACATTTGCATACTTACACGCTTTATCCACCTTGATAATAGCACCGGTTCTGGTACCAAACTTCATGCTATCAAGGCTAATATTTATCTTGTTTTGAGACAACCGCCCGACAGCGTTAAGTTCAAGCTGGAACACTTCATTAACACTTACCACCCGCGGTTGCGCGCCCTTTTTTGGAAGCAGTATATTCAACCCGCTTTTGTATACAAAAGACATTGTGACAATAAAAAATATTATAAGTAAAAATGCTATGTCTGACATTGACGACATCGGTATCTCGTTATTTCTGCGCCTTACTTTGATCATAAAAAACTCTTCTTACTTAATCTTTTTTTCTATAAGCACTTCAACCAACCTATTTGTTAACCGTTCAGAATCGTTGATAAAGTTATCCACAGTGTTCATAAAAACGCTATGCGCGCTTACCACCACTATAGCTATAACAAGCCCGGCAACTGTTGTAATCAGCGCTTCATAAATACCCGCGGCAACAAGCTGGGTAGAAACTTCTTCTGCTACGGCAATAGATTTGAACGCGTTTATCATACCGGATACGGTTCCCAAAAATCCGGTTAGTGGCGCGAGGTTGCTGATTACTACGAGCATGTTTAGCCGTTTTTCAAGAATTTTTATTTTAATATTGATACACGCTTCCATCGATTTTTCCATTCTTTCAATTGTCTGGTCCAGCATATCAAGCCCTGCCGCCATGACTTCTGTAATATATGCGTTTTTGTGCTTAGCCAACACTTTTTTCGCAGATTCAACATCTTTTTCGTCGAGTTTTGCAAACATATCTTCAATTTCCATTCCCGGTTGTATTTTAACCATAAGAAAGACGGCGCTTCGTTCTATTATGTATGCCAGGCCAATTATTGAAAATATCAGTAGCGGCCACATGAATATTCCGCCCATTTTAAACCATTCAAGAAACGACATTCCTGCCATAAAACATTTCCTCCTAATCTGTTATTCAAGTTCAAACTTAAAAGGAATCCGTACTTTAACAGCTACCGGCTTCCCTTCTTTCGAAATTGCTGGCTTAAATTTTGATTTGTACAAAGCAGCAATAACTGCGGCATCAAATTCTGTACTACCGCTTTTCACAATAACAACTTTCCTCATCTTACCTTCAGCATCAATATATCCTTCCGCAATTACACTAGATTCAATGTCTCTTACCCTTGCGGTTAATGGATATTCCGGCTTAACTTTTTGTATAAATTCAGGCAGCCTTGCTACTTGAAAAAAGGGCAGGTAGTTAGAATAATTTTGCAATTCAGTAACTGGTTTTGCTACTTCTCTGGGTAGTTCCTTTACTTCTTTGGGAGTTTGCTCTACGGGTTTAAGTTCGCCGTCTGCATTTTCAGATTTCAGCATCATTGGAAGCAGAGGTTCCATGTCCACTAACTGTACAAGTTTATAGTCCAACGGATTAATCTCGTCTTCAACAATCATTACCCTCGGTAAGTAAAACATAAGAAAATGTACCGTAATCGATAATATTATTGATACGGTAAGCAGTTTGTCATTAAATACGCCGGTAGTCCGCACGGTATAATTGTCCTTTATAACCTGATAAATATCTATTCTCAAATGTCTTTCCCAGTTCTTTGATTTAAGTATATCAATATTCAATTTTCAACTCAATTGACAACTAAACGATGTCATAACCTGTTTGATTGGGTATAAGGATCCCAATTTCTCAGCGTTAGTGACCTTAAGTTAGATACCTATTAAATATTAAGGAACTAGTAACATCACAAGGGGTACCCCCTGTGGCGCGAAAAACAAAAACCGAGTAAAATAAATTGGAGTAATTTTCGTGGACCTCGCGCTTATGAAAAGTATCGTGGAACTTATTTTTGTAACCACTTGCGGAAGTGATGAAGAGAATAAGGATACTACATTCGGATACGAAAATGTTTTCAAAGAAGTCAAAGCGCTGGCTGGGAATAAACTTGTGTTCGCAGAAGCGTTATCAATTAAGTTATTATCGCCAAAAACAAAACCTTTGAGCGATGAAGAAATGATGAATATCAGGTTGTCAGATACTGTTTTCTGTAATGAAATTGAAAAACGTTTCCACCAAATGGTTGAGAAATTATAAGTCTGTGTAGAATCCTACAAAGAAAAAGGTGTTAGTTGGAGGAAGGCATGAAGATCGGCGATACTTGGAATGAGTCAGAAACTTATAGTGATGCGTTGACCGGGCGCTCCGTGCGTCGTTTGACCACCACCGGACGGATCAATCAGACTCCTACGTATCATACGAATTCAGGTTTTTCCGCTGACGGACGATACATGGTGTTCGTCTCCGTTCGTGAAGGATCTACATGGGTTATTGCCGCAGAGGCCGAGACAGGCGACTTGAAAGCGCTTTGGCGCGCACCGGGCGTCGGCGACCGTAATTATATTCACCGCGGGATGTGCCTCACCTTTGCCGACGTTGATGGCCGCGGAATTTGCGGTAACCGTGTCAGCATTGCCCCGAAATCTGGTGTAGTAGTGTTCACTATTGAGAGGCGCATCATGGCAGTGGATATTCACACCTGCGATGCGCGGATTATCTTGGACGACTGCGGCGATGAATGGATATTCGGAGCGCCAAGCGTTTCTCCCGATGAGAAGTACGTGGGAATCACACTAAGCTCAGCTCACCCGGAGATGCGGGGCAGCCAATGGCCACTAATTCCTCAAAAACGCTATCGCGAATATTTACACCGCCTTCGTTTGATCCGTGTACCAATGGATGGAAGCGGTATAATGGATATTCTTTACGAACACCCTTCGCCGGCCCAGTCCGCTCATTGCGCGTTCTGTCCGTCCAACGGCGGGCTGCTGTATTTCGATCTGGATCTCCCGCCGGGATACTGGGGTAAGGGCGACGGACATACATCGCGCATCTGGTTGCTTGACATACAGACAGGAAAGATCCGCCCGTTGAAGACATATTATCCAGGATATTTTCAAAGCCACCAAGCGTGGCTCTGGGACGGGTCTGCCATGTGCTATCATGGAAAAGCGGAAAGCGGCGGGGAGTATTTCGGAGTGGCCACGCCAACCGGTAACACAGTCTGGGAGAGGGTATTTCCTGAATCCAGTTTTTATGGACACAATACGCCGTTACCAAACAAGCCGGCGCTGATCATCGACGGATTCTTTTCCCGTGACAAGCTTCAATGGTTATATTATGGAGATGGCACAGAAAGCGAGCCGAAATTGGAACCTATTTGTTTGCACAATACCGAGTGGGGAAGCCTCCCGGGGCAGTATTCCCACCCGCATCCGTTAACAGACGCTTCCGGCAACTGGATATCTTATACTGCCGCCCATGGGGGACGGTCTGATGTTTATATTGTCAACGCGGGAGATTGAAATGCAGCCAGTTCTTAATAAATTCTTTTACATCCTTGGATAATGTCTTCGAACATTTGGGGCAAAGTATAGGGATGTATCGAAAACTGGACCGGGAGCGTAACCAAGAGTGTTCGCTATTATTTGCTATACCGCACTTATTGCAGAATTCAGAGCCTGAGCGGACACGTCGCTTTATCATAGGCTGTATTTATCCTTTCATGCTTGTGTATGTTTAAATTATAGCAATATTTGACCCTCTTGTTAAGGTTTGATAATTACCTTATAATACTGATTTTTGTTATAATGCTTGTGATATGAGTTGTTTAATAAAGGGAGTATAAATACCGAAATGCACCACAGTAATATACAAGTTTATCAGCACCCGCACAACTTTCATGAAGTCAAAGAATCAAATTTTAGAAAAGTTTTTGTTGTTATCATAATCACCGAACTAACCATGCTGGCTGAAATCGTGTTTGGCTACATTTTTAACTCAATGGCTTTACTTTCTGATGGATGGCACATGGCAACTCATGCCAGCGCTTTAACAATTACGCTTTTTGCGTACCTTATAGCGAAAAAACAGAAGAATAATACTGATTATACTTTTGGTACATGGAAAATCGAAATTCTCGGGGCATATACAAGCGCAATCTTGCTCGGAATAGTTGGCCTGTGCGTAGTATACTTTTCTGTTGATAGAATATTGCATCCCCTGGTTATCCAGTATAACCAAGCATTACTAGTTGCGGGTTTGGGATTACTTGTAAACGTTGCCTGCGCAGCGATACTAAGTTTCGATAAGCAGGGACAACATCATCACCATCATGATCATCATAATGACCACAACCATGAACACGGTCATACCCACCAGCTGGAACACGACTTGAACATGAAATCGGCGTATCTACATGTGATCGCTGATGCATTAACTTCTGTTTTCGCGATTGTCGCGTTATTAGGTGCAAAACTTATGCAGTTAAACTTTCTTGACCCGTTGATGGGTATTGTAAGTTCGATACTAATCTTCCGCTGGTCATTTCAATTATTGAGAGATACTGCAACGATTTTGTTGGACAGCGGAAACAATGAAGAGTTACAGCAAGAAATCAAAGGGATAGTAGAAAATGATAATGACACAAAAATATCTGACTTACATCTTTGGAAAGTAGAACAAAACAGGTATTCGTGCATTATATCTTTGGTTGCAAAAGAGCCTAAAGAATTGGATGTATACAAGGAATTGCTGAAAGAAGTACACGAACTGGCGCATATAAGCATTGAAATCGTTAAGTGTGATTGAGCGTCTTGCCTCTCCAGTCGTCCAGCTCTTTGATTCTCGCGTCTATCAGTAGAGTAGAGGATTTGCTCTTTATTGTTGTTCTATTTTCGCTGTGTTTTGTACTCATAGTCCGTTCCTCCGATTTGATTGCAAATATTATACCTATTTTTTGTGAAAGAGTAAAAAACGGGATTGGAATAACAGCCGATAAACGCCTGTGAGTTTGCATCCAAATACGACCCATTATTGCATTGAATTTTGACACAAGGATGTGTATAATCCTATCGTCGGTAACTACAACAACTTATGCACCACGGGACGGGGCAGGCGCGCTGGTATTTAAAGGAAAAATGTGGCTTATCGGCGGCTGGAATCCGCACAACGATGCTTTATGGGTGGTTGCAGGAAACAATATGGGGAAAGATGTATGGAAATTGCAAAGATAATATTTTGTAGGAGGATATCATGAGCGAAAAGAAATGGTGGCTTACGGAGCCGATACGGATAATAAAATTCCCGGATAAGTTTGATGATTTTACAAAGAAAATACAAACCCTTAAAAAACTCGGCGGTAATGCCGAACATTTGATAAACTACGCGTTTAAACGCGGGGGAAGCGATCTTCCTGAAGAAATATTTCATGTACCATGGGACCATTCTCTAGAAATTGATTCAGTATCCTTAAAAAAATATCTTGAGCATGCACGGAAACAAAAAACGCGGGTAATCGTGTACTACAACGTTCACTCCGAAAATACTAAGTATATCGATCTTATGCCGGCTTGGGTACAGAGGAAAGAGGACGGCATTGCCGTAGACAACCTCTACAGCAGAAATACTTCATTTTGCATCAACAGTCCATGGCGGGAACGGGTATTCAAAGTCGTACGTGACCTCGCGTCCTGCGGGGTGGACGGCATATTTTTTGACGGGCCTATATTTTTGGCGGACACGTGTTATTGCACCGCGTGCAAAACCGCGTTCCAAAAAAAGTATGGGTATGAACTACCTTCGAAAACTAAGCTTGTTTCCCAGCGCGATAACCCTCAGTGGTACGATCTCTTAGAGTTCCAGTCGGAAAGTATGCACGCGTTTCTTGCTGAATCCAACCGCGTGATAAAACAAGCGAACCCTGATACGTTGCTTTACATGAACGGCAACACGATATCTCCGGACTGGCCAACAGGCAGGAATAACCGTAAAATCATCGAAGTTACCGATATGCTCGGAACAGAGGGCGGGTTTCTTATCGGCGAGCTACGCGAGTCTATTTACAAACCCGGAGCTACCTCGAAATTGATCAATGGACTGGCGGGCGGTAAACCATCAGTAGTTTTCTGTGCAACGGGGCATAAACCCTGGAATTTCTCAACCTTACCCGCTGGTGAGATCAGTATTCTGTACAGCCAAACAATTACGCATCAATCGAACGTGAATATTTCGTATTCGGATGATCCGGAGTGTTACCCGAACGAGATGAAGGTACTGCAGAAATACAATGCGTTTATCAAAAAGTATCCTGAACTGTTTATAAACACCGCGTCGTTGGCATCCGTTGCGTTGGTGTGGCCTGCTCAAACAGGGAATTATTATACCGGTTCTGAAATACCGCTGACCGATTTTACAAAAGAGATGAAAGCTGAAAAAGCTGGGAATGTACTGGAAGAGTTTTACGGGTTCTACGCTATTCTTGCGAGGAACCATGTACCGTTTGATGTTATCGACGAAAAAGCGCTTGAGAATATCGACCCGAAGTACAAACTGGTAGTATTCCCCAATGTTGCGTGTATGTCAAAGAATGTTGTTACCGGCGTGAAAAAGTTTGTCAATTCCGGCGGGAACATTTTGTCTTCGTTTGAAACATCGTTGTACGATGAAAAAGGAAAGAAGTGTAAAAACCTGCAACTAGCAGATGTTATGGGTATTCAAAGTGTTGGTACGCCGTTCGGCCCGCTGAACTGGGACTTTATTTACGCAGCAAATCCTAACCATTTTAGTGTAAAGGGGTTGAATAAACGAAACTATATTGTCTCTACCATCCACGGGTTGAATGTAACCACCAAACTCGCAGCGCCAATAAAGTTTTATGAACCGCTGCTGGGACGGTATGCCGGTGCACCGAAGAAGTCTGAGAAACCGTTCCTTATTGAGAACAAGTATGGTAAAGGACGGTCAATCTTTTTTGCCGGAACTGTAGGACATGCATTAGCCAGGTTTAACCTTCCCGACTTTTATCGTATAACAAGGAATATATTGAAATCATTAGCCGGGGTTGAGGTAAAACTTACCAATACACCGACATCTATCGAGATTACGGTAAGGAAAAGTAAAGAAACCGGTGATGTTTATGCATACTTCGTGAACTTCACATCCGAAACTAAACGGCCGATTGAACAAATTATACCTGTGCACTACGTCGAGGTTGAACTCAAGGTTAAGAACAAAATACAATCTGTCACCGCGTTGTGGTCCGGGAAAAAACTTAAATTCACGCAAAAAGGAAATACTGTAAAGTTTGTACTCCCAAGAATTGGAGAGTACGAAGTTGTGAAGATAACATTGTAAAATAGCCCTGGTAATTGCCCCAATTTAATCTTCAGAAATGACACGGGAGTATGTATAACGATTGCGACGGTAACAATAACTACAGACTGGGTCAATATTGGATGTTAGAAGTGGGTCACTTTTCAATGTTAAAACACATCCATTTAATACATAAACGCTTCTGTGGTAATATTAACGAATAACTCAATGGATTGAGTTATTCGTTTGACAGATGTTTCCTGACATGCTATTATTTTTGCATTATGAAAGAATATATCAGAAAGTTCCTGTTTGATGAACTGGATAAAAGGTCGCATGGAGAACCGAATCTAATTCAGGTTGTTATAGGGCCGCGACAGGTTGGAAAAACAACTCTCGTTCTGCAGTTATACAAGAAGTGGGCCGGGCCAAAACTTTATAAAACCGCAGACTTGCCGAATACCCCTACTATTGATTGGATTACAGCGCAATGGGATGAAGCCAGGGTATTATACGAGAAGAAAAGAAGTAAAACACTTCTTATACTTGATGAAGTACAAAAAATACCGCGCTGGAGTGAAGTTGTAAAAAAATTGTTTGATGAAGATAAGAGAACAAAAAAATCGATACGAGTTATTCTTTTAGGTTCTTCATCACTTTTAGTGCAAAAAGGGTTGACTGAAAGCCTAGCCGGACGTTTTGAAATCCACAGGCATACCCACTGGTCATTTCCTGAATGTGAAGAATACTTTAAAATGAAAATAGAGGAATACCTTTATTTTGGAGGATACCCCGGAGCAATTCCTTTGCGTGATGATGAGCCAAGATGGTCAAAATATATCAGAGATTCGTTGATAGAAACTGTCCTGTCAAAAGATGTACTGCTCATGTCGGCGATTACCAAACCCGCATTGTTACGCCAGCTACTCGGCATTGGGCTGGTACATCCTGCTGAAATAATCAGCTACCAAAAAATGCTTGGCCAGTTGCAGGATGCCGGGAATACTACAACAATAGCGTCTTATCTAAGGTTATTATCTAATGCGTTTCTATTATCCCCTCTGGAGAAATACAGCGGCAGCAGAATCAAGCAGAGAGGATCCACCCCAAAAATATTGGTATGGGATAATTCATTAGTTACTGCCACGAGAGGCACTGGTTATAAGGTTACGCTGAAGGACAAAGCGTTGATGGGTAGATTGACTGAAAATGCTATAGGAGTGAAACTACTAGCTATTGCTCAAGAAATAGGTGGTGAACTTTTTTATTGGCGTGACAGAGACGATGAAGTAGATTTCGTAATTCAAGCCGGAGACAAATTAATTGCCATAGAAGTAAAATCTGGAAATTCTCCTGTACTTTTAACTTCACTAGATTTGTTTGGAAGAAGATATAAAAAGACACAGAAAACAGTCATTCTACAAACAAATAACTTAATAAAGGATAAAGGAGATTTTCAGTATATAACTATAGCGGATTTTTTCAGGAATCCTAGAAAAAGTATTAACTTAACTTAACAAAATCCGAATACCTGTACACATATAAATCCCCCTTTCAATAAAAACATGCACGTTCCCCATTACTAAATGATAACAGTGAAACAAATTGAAACATCTTTGTAGTCAAAGGTATAGTGTACTTAAAGCGGTAAAATGTACAGGATGGTAAAAGATGGCACTAGTGAAACGTTTTGAAATGAGTAGGACTATAACTAAAAAACTCCCCGGGGTGGACTCGAACCATCAACCACCTGATTAACAGTCAGGTGCTCTACCAATTGAGCTACCGGGGAATCCGTGCTCCCAAAAAACCGGAACGCAGAGTATTATAAAACATACTCACGAATAAATCAAGGACTGTCTATTTAGGTTGTTCGAGTGTATAGATATTCCCGTCTGTAGCTGCGATAACAACCTTATCCCCTTCAACTACCGGTTTTGATACTACCGGCACGCCAAGAGTGTATCCCCACTTTTTTTCACCTGTCCCGGCATCCAGCGCGTAAACATTACCATCATTTGAACCGACATACACCATATTATTTACTATTAACGGTGAGGACATCACTGCGCTGACACCCGCACTGCGGTAGGGTAATGAACACCCGATTTCTTTACCGGTTTGATACTCCCACACTTTTGTTCCCGCTGCGGTGTTTAATCTAACCACCTGCCCATCGGATGTACCGATGATAAGCCCGGTCCCGTCGGAGGTTACTACCGGCTCTGATGCGTTCCACAGCGATTTAACCGTGTACGCCCACACTACACCGCCTGTACTTTTATCGATAGCGTATAATTTTTTATCCGCTGTGAAGTATATTAAGTTACCGTTCTCCGCGACTTTTGCGCTGGTATACCGCCCGCCGAACTTATACCGCCAAACAGTACTCCCGGTAGTTTTATCCACAGCGTTAAGCACGCCGTGCCAGTTAAATGCAATATACACATTTTTTCCGTCGCTATACGGTGCCATCCTCGTACTTATCCAGTCCGTACTGCCTAACCCCGTTGATGCCCATACTTGGTATCCGGTATTCGCATCTAACGCAACAAACTGTGACGGTACACCAAAATATACAACCCCGTCCTTTACTTCCGGAGCATTGTATACCCAGCGCTGTTCCGGAGCGTTCAATGTATACTTCCAGCGTAATACACCGTCCTCTGCGTTTACCGCGTACAACGTACCCGTAACGGAAATACCATAAGCAATACCGTTGTTTATCACAACACTGCCGATGACCGCACTGTCAGTACCGTACTTCCACACAACTTTACCCGCTGTGTTATCAACTGCAACAATTGCGCTGGTATCTACTGTCCTATCATCCTGTGTTCCAACAATTGTTGTGTTTTTGTATATTGCCGGTGATGAGAACGCTGTATTGTTACCGGCATACACTGTGCTAACCAACTTCGGGGAAGTTACCACCGGGGTTTTAGTTATCATAAACTCAGAAGACATGCCTAGTGTTGAACCATCCACCCCGTGAACTTTTATAGATACTATGTGTTTACCCGTTGACAACTTTTTACCCGGGACAGGTACCTGGGTTTTCCATAACCATCCGCCTTGCGGGGTTAATACCAAAGATTTACCGTTATCGATCTTCGCCTCAACCGCAGCGATACCGGATACCGTATCGTACAGGTTAACACGTATATCTATATCCTCACCTGCCCGAACTTCCTGTGCGGGACTTGCGATAACTGCGTGGCGCGTAATTCCAGAGTACTTAATTTCGGCCGATAATTTACCGTTTTTGAATGTTATCACACGGAAACCTTTTGGTGAAAAGTCTATACCCCCGAATAACCATGATTGTGTAGCGATAATCATTATCTTACCGTACATTATTGTCCGTGTAGAATGCCAGTGCCCGAATAATAATGCCCTGGTGTTATATTTTGACAGTAAATCCAGCAACTTTTTCTCCGGGTGGTAGTGCTGGAACACCACAATTTCTTTGTCTTTATTCAATTCCAGGTCCTGCATAAGCCATGGCGTATACCTGTTCTCTTCTTTGCAGTTGACCACAACAAAATGCCGGGTACCGTAATCAAAGGAGTAATACGCAGGGCCTAAGAACATTTCATAATTCTTTACCGGTATATCGTGGTTTCCCAAAACGTTGTATATCGGAAGGTTAAACTTACTTATGATATCGGCATACTTTTCATAACTTTTTGTATCCTTCCCTGCATTCACAAGATCGCCGGTAGCTGTTATAAACGCAGGTTTTGGGGTTAATCCGTTAATCTCTTTCACTGCATTATCATAAACAGTGCCAAGCCCGCCTCTGCCGATATGGATATCCGTTATATGCACAAACGTATGATCAGGTGAGGTTGAACCCTCAACCGGGACAATCCCGAAGTTTGACGTCATCACAGCAGTTACTGTTGTGATATATGTATAAAACTTCCCTGCGAATCTGTAACCGTTAGGCTGGGTGGCATATACAAACGGTGATTTTATGTAGTCTGCAACGATTTTGTACGTCCCGTCTTTGCCGGTAAGGATAATACTTACACCATCAGTTATTTGTATACCTTCAATACCGTTTTCGCCGGGATCCATAACATTATTCCCGTTTTTGTCAATAAACACAGCACCCGATACTGTTATACTCACCGGTTGTACCGCCGCTGTTATTGTTGAGCTCACATCCTCGGGTTCATCATCCGCTGCAAGTACCGGTATTACAGTTAAAGCTACCAATACCGCTGCTAAAACACACATTTTTTGTTCTCTCATTCTTTTATTACCCCCATCCTTATTCTATAATTATTAATTAGTTTTAAGGTAAAACACAATACCTGCATTGAACAACCATTCCGGCCCGGCAACACTATAATCCCCCGAGGTAAGCGTGACATACGAATACGCGAGGTCAATATTTAATGCAAGCCAGGGTTTTAACCGTAATTCACTCCCGATAAAAGCGTTCATCATATTCCCAGTACCCGTGATATCTTCCGCTACAAAATCTATCAACCCGTACTCAACCCCGGCAAACGGTGACAAATTCTTATTTTGTAAGAACAAATAACATCCACGGAAGGATGTGTTATGCACATCTGGTTCAAGTGCATACCGTAGTTCCGCTGCAAAATTATTGGTAAACCCAACCTTTGCGCCGATACCGTAAGTACCTAATGTTACCCCGAGATCCATCTTTGAGGCAGCTACCACAGAAGAAGGGATTGCGAGGATATACACCAGAACCGCGGTAGTACATATTTTTTTGTATAAGTTCATATCACTGTCCTGTGGAAGACATTTTTTGTTTTAACTCACCGATTTTTTTGCGGATACCCCCGCTTGAACCGATATGAACTTCCGCAGGTTTTACAGTATCTTCTTGCTCAACCGCCCGCACGTCAAATACGGCGGTAAGAGTTTTTGGGGAAGACATCTTAAACGTTACTGGATTAGACGTACTCATAACATCACCGGCCCATTCTTTAAAAGCATAACCCTCTGCCGCTTTTGCGGTAAGCGTTACCGTAGTCCCCGATGAGTAATGTATCATATTCGGCTGTTTTGTAACGGCCCCCGCACCGGTAGGGGATATATTTATGGTTAAACTAAAAGTACTTTGGATGATGATCTCAAAATTTGCGGTTACTGCGGTATTGGTAGCCAATGCTAAGGTCAATGGATTTGTTTCGCTCGTCACCCCGCCGGACCAACTCGTGAACCTATAACCTTCAGACGGGACAGCAGTAAGTTGTAATTGTTCACCTTTAATATAAACACTTTTCTCCGGTGTTTTTGTTATGTATCCCCACTCAACCTGGTTTATTGAGGTGCTGAGAGTGCAGTAATACGTTACGGAAGATACCCTCACGGTTAATACAGCTGACCACGCGGATTCTTCGTTATGCTCATCAACAGCTTTTGTTTTAACACTATACTGCCCGATTGCGGGCCATGAATGCTGTACGGATACCGTTACTCCAGAAGTTTGCAGTGTAGTCTCCGTTGTAGTTCCGTCACCCCAGTCGTACCGGTACTTCACATTATCACCATCAGGATCGGTGGCGGCAGTATTAAACGTGCAGGTGGTATTCGTCAGAGTATAACTGCTGCCGGTAAGTGTATACGGCGTTTCCGGTGCGGTATTAACCGGAGTTGAATCCGCAACAAAAAAGTTTTGTATCAACGGTACCAGCGCATTTGCCATTTTCTGATGCCCGCTTACGTTTGGATGCCCGCTGGCACCCCAGTCTGCGGGATAGTTAAGCGTAACTCCGAGATCCGCGAAATGTACTTTACTATCCCCCGATTGTGTTACCACATCCTGGATATACGGCTTGACCGCGCTTTTTATTAATGTACTGTAAATACATACGATATGCGCATCAGGATTCCTTAACCGTATCTGTTGGACAAATGCGAGGTACGCGTTCTCAAACTGTGTTTGGCTGGGATTCGGGCTAGTTGAGAAATCATTAGTCCCAAGATGTATCGTAATAACCTGTGGTTGAGGTATAAAAGTCCAGGTTGAGGAATTAACACTATTCCCCAATGTACGGTAATAATACATAGGTAATGGCGTAGCGGAAGCCGTTACTGAATCGTCGTAGTTGCGTATAACACCCTTCCCTGACCATGCAACAACTGTAAAATCTGCGTTTAACGCCCGTGCAGCTATTGCTTCGTAAGTAAGATAATTGTTTTCCGTAGACTTTTTAAAAGTATCCGTCGCGGCGCCCATATTGCCATACCCGCAGGTGATTGAATCACCGATTGCTTCAATCCTCCGTGTGGGACGCGCGGGACATGCCTGTAATGCCTCCCCAGTATCGAGGATAAACCCGAGAAACTGTGTTTTCCCGAGTGACGCTTCATTTCTTCGCGTGATAAGTATTGAATGCGTGGTATCCGCTAGCCCGCTGGCAACAGGATATACCACTGCCGCTGCTACTGTCGAACCAATAACCAGCGGCTGCGCTGCGTTATCAACAAAAACGTTATACCAACAATCCGCCATTGGCTCCTGTACCCTGATCTTACATGAGGTACCGGTAAACCTTGCGTAAATATACGCGCCGGACCAGTCAAACGCAGGTTTTTTTGGGTTACTAAAATCTATCCGGCCGATATACTGTATATTTGTATTATCCGCATCGATTGACGTGGCGGTATATCCCGTAACAGGGATACAGAGTAAAATTATAACTACGATAAATATATTCATAATCAATATTATAACAACTTAACACATTTTTTGTTATAAACTATAGTATCAACAGAACATAAGGATTATTTTTTGAAAAAGTATATTGAACAGTTTAAAGATAAAGCAAGATCATTACCCCGCGACTTCTGGCTATTTTTACTGGCAACTGTATTCATTGGCTTTGCGTCAAGTATTGTGGAGTCTACATTCAACAACTTCTTGAATGAACAATACGCTATCACGAGCCTGCAGAGGACAGTGATTGAACTCCCGCGTGAACTTCCCGGTGTGATGGTAGTTTTTATATCTGCACTACTATTTTTCTTTTGTAACCGCACTTTGGCAGCGGTATCACAGGTTCTTGCTGCCATCGGGATATTATTAATTGCCCTTACAGCAAAAAGTTTTTCTGTAATGCTTGCCTGGCTGTTTATCTTCAGTTTAGGCCAGCACATATTTTTGCCGTTAACCTCGGATATCGGGATGGAACTCGCGAGGGATGGGAAGACCGGCCGCCGGCTTGGGCAGTTACAGGGTGCGGGTAATTTCGCAGCGATTGCCGGTAGTTTCTTTATTTTTCTGGGGTTCAAATATTTGAGGTTAAACTTTCCCACGGCATTCATAATTTCCGCTGTATTCCTGCTTCTCGCTGCGGGGTTAATATTCGGGATGAAAAAAAATATGCCCGTCCCGTTTAAAACAAAACTTGTTTACCGGAAAGAGTACTATTTGTATTACATCCTAACCGTGATGTTCGGCACGAGAAAACAGTTATTCATGACCTTCGCTCCGTGGGTATTGATCACCGTGTATATGCAGCCAACACAGGCAATCGCAACGTTGCTCACTATCGGCGGGATTATAGGTATAGTATTCAAACCCTTACTCGGGAGATGGATCGATAAGTACGGTGAACGCGTGATCCTTTCTATAGAAACCGTGATGACAGTATTTGTCTGCGTATTCTATGGATTTGCAGGTAAAATGTTCAGCCATGGTGTTGCACTGGCAATCATCAGCGGGTGTTATATCATAGACCAGCTGCTAATGTCTGTGAGTATGGCCCGCGCTACGTATCTTAAGAAAGTAGCATTATCTCCGCAGGACGTTACCGCAACATTATCCGCAGGAACGTCGATTGACCACGTATTCTCGATAAGTGTTGCATTACTCGGCGGTATTGTATGGACTCGGTTCGGGTACGAATACATTTTCCTCAGCGGCGCAGTACTCGCACTGGTAAACCTTGTGTTTACGTTGAAGATACGCACATAAACACTCTACAGAAAATATATTATGGCATTTCCTGTTCAGGCGGGTTCTCCAACACTTCTGTTGGTAAGCCCATACCGTTTAGCAGTTCAATAAACGGGTCCGGGTCAAGTTCTTCAACATTGACCATACGTTTGACATCCCACTTACCGTTAGCGACAAGCATCGCTGCAGCTATGGGCGGCACTCCGGCAGTATACGAAATTGCCTGTGCTTCAATTTCTTTATAACACTCCGCATGGTCACAGATATTGTAGATAAACACTTTCTTAGGTTTCCCGTCTTTAGTTCCTTTAATAAGATTACCGATACACGTTTTACCGGTATACCCCGGCGCTAATGACGACGGGTCGGGAAGTAATGCTTTCAGGACTTTCAGCGGTATAACCTCAACACCTTCCGCGGTCTTAATCGGTTTCTCGGAGGTTAACCCGAGCTTGGTAAGTACTGTGAACACATTAATATAATGATCCCCGAAACCCATCCAAAAACGGATACTATTAGCATCAATATTTTTTGATAACGAATGAAGTTCGTCATGGCCGTTAAGATATATCGGCAGTTTACCGACAACCGGGAAGTTGTAGAACCGTTTCACATCATGTACTTTAGCTTCCACCCATTTACGGTCAATCCATGTCCACACTTTTTTGAACTCACGGAAGTTTATCTCAGGATCAAAGTTTGTTGCGAAATATTTACCGTGACTACCTGCGTTGACATCCATAATATCGATGGTATCAATCTTGTCGAAGTAATGCTTTACCGCAAGCGCGCACCATGCGTTGACTATACCGGGATCAAACCCAACCCCAAGGATTGCTGTAACCTTATTGTCCTTACACCGGTCACGGCGTTTCCATTCGTAGTTCGCGTACCAGGGCGGGTCCTCGCATACCTTACCCGGATCTTCATGTATTGCGGTATCCATATACACCGCACCGGTATTGATACATGCTTCAAGGACTGACATATTAACATACGCCTGCCCGAGGTTAAGGACGATATCAGATTTTGTTTCTTTGATAAGCTTACTTGTTGCAGCTACGTCTAATGCGTTGACCTGGCGGGAATACAGTTTTTTACTTTTATCCTTAACATTATTTTTTCGGTTAACGCTTTCTATTATAGCATCACACTTTTTTTGTGTCCGTGACGCTATACAGATATCGCCTAATACGTCGTTATGCATTGCAGCCTTATGCGCTGCTACATGCGAAACACCGCCCGCACCGATGATCAACACGTTCTTTCTCATCTAAACTTAATCTCCTTGTTTCATATTACGACAAACTATCTTTAAAATCATTATAACTAAAACTTTTTATGATGTCCAATTTACCGTTTAACCTTTTCACTACAATCGACGGCATTTGTAAACCGTTGAACCAGTTTTTTTTCACCATAGTATACCCCGCAGCGTCGGTAATACGCAGTTCACTGCCTATCCGCAACGGCGATTTAAAAGAGTACTCACCAAAAATATCACCCGCTAAACATGACCGTCCCGCAACGATGTACCTATGCTTTCCGGTTTTACTTATACCGTATTCCATCTTCGCCGGGATGCGGTAGATCAGGAGGTCAAGCATATGCGCTTCCGTTGATGCGTCGACTATCGCAACACTTTTTTTGTTACGCACAATATCTACGACTGTAGTGACAAGCTCTGCGCTTTGAGTGATAGAACTTTCCCCGGGTTCAAGGTATACCTGCACACCAAAAGTTGTGCTAAACTCCTTGAGTTTATGTGCAAACTTTTCAAGCGGGAACCCTTTCTGCGTAAAATAATACCCGCCGCCAAGGCTTACCCAGTCAAGTTTTTTCAGTATTTTCCCGTATTTATCCGCGATGAAACTAAGGTTTTGGCAGATGTTTTTATAGTCATTATTCTCGCAGTTATAATGAAACATTAACCCGGATATTTTTGGAAGCACGCGTTCTACATCATTAATACTGCACACGCCTAACCGCGAATATTTACGTACAGGATTTGCAAGGTCAAAATGCGAATAACTAATCCCGGGGTTCACACGTAAACCCAAAGGCAACGTCCTGACTTCTCTATAAAAACGGTTTAATTGAGAAATAGAATTGAAGATAACCTTACTTGCATACTTTTTTACTTCACTGATTTCGTTATCCTTCCATGCAACACTGTACGCATGAACTTCTTTCCCAAACTTTTCATGCCCAAGCCTTGCTTCGTACAACGAACTACTTGTGGTTCCATCCATATACTTACGCATAAGGTTGAATACTGACCATGTAGAAAAACATTTAAGCGCGAGCACTGACTTTGTCCCGGAAAGTTTGCGCAACTTCTCTATTTTAAGAAGATTATACATCAACTTATTTTCGTCGATAAAATAATATGGCGTTTTCATAATAAAAAAATATATCACATTTAAATATTTTTGTAAATACTATGAAATATTAAATGCTGCGAAGTTTATATTTAAGCCCTAACGCATTATATTTTGCCGGCGTGAATTCGTTATAAGGCAGGAACTTTAATTCTATAACGTTTGGTAGTGCAGACACAAAACGTTTTATAGCAGCAACATTTTTTTTGGTATCAGTGATCCCGGGGATTAACGGTGTCCGCACAACTACTTTACGCAGGGCAGATAATTTCCTGAGATTCTGGAGTATAAGGTCATTGGAATATCCTGTATACTTTTTATGAAGCCCGGGATCCATAAGTTTAAGGTCATACATAAAAATATCAGCATCGATCACGCGTTCAATATTTTCCCATTTAACATTCCCCGCGGTTTGGATTGCAACCCCGACCTTTACTTTCTTCAATTTATCCATTACCCTGCGGATAAACAATGAGTATACCAGAGGCTCACCCCCCGAAAATGTTACACCCCCACCGGAAGAACTATAAAACTTTTTATCCTTCACCACTTCATCACAGATATCGTTTACAGTAACTTCCTTCCCGGAAACCACCAACGCTTTTGTCAAGCACGCGGACGTACATTTCCCGCACGATATACAAGGCCTGCGATTGAATACATGTTTATTATGTAAAATCTTATGCCCGTTACCACAAATTATTGCGCACGCACCGCAGGTAATACAAAGTTCGGAATGAAACAACAACTGTTTTTTCGCGGAAATCGATTCCGGGTTCTGGCACCATACGCAATTAAGAGTGCATCCCTTAAAAAATACGGTAGTACGTATACCGTACCCGTCATGAACCGAGAACCGCTGGATATCAAAGATTACGGCTTTCTCCACTTAAATTGTATTACCTATTCACCTTCTATGCTTAGTCCGTGCAATAATATGATCCTGCATTTCTTTATCAAGCGTAACAAACTGGCTGCTGAAACCTGATACCCGGACAAAAAGGTTTTTATAATCCTCAGGTTTCTCCTGTGCTTTTTTTAAAGTATCCGCGGAGGCAACATTGAACTGCAACTGACCCCCGCCGTTATCAAAAAAGGTTTTCATCAGTGCCGCAACTTTTTTGTATCCATCATCATCAAACACGCTGGGATGAAGTTCAATAATAAACGACGTCCCTGCCGCGGACTTCCGATGGTCAATTTTTGCAACTGAATTACACACAGCTGTCGCACCGATAATATCCCGTCCCTGTGTTGCGGAAATACTGTATGCCAGCGGATCACCGGCCCTGCGCCCGTCAGGCGTTGCCCAGCAATTTTTCCCGCACGGATCAAGGTGCCACCGGAACGAAAACAGGTGCGTAAAATACTGCCCGGTAGGGCTGCGGTGTTTACTCATAACGTCGCAGTAATGCCCCGCAACTTCACGTGCGTACTTATCCACATAGTCAATATCATTACCGTACTTTGGCGCGTGGTTTAGCAACAACAGGCGCACAGGTTCAGTGTCCTTATAATTACTTTTTAATGCGTTATACACCTTGCGTAATGACAACTTTTTTGTTTTAAAACATAAAGTATCAACCGCAGCGATTGAGTCCGCAACATTTGGCACACCGATCCCGCAGGTACTATGGTAGTTATACCTTGCTCCGCCTTTTGTGATGTCCACCCCGCGGGATACACAATCATCCGTCATCGCAGAGAGGATAGGCATAGGATAAGTTGACGCCTGAATTTTTTCGCCGGTATTCGACATTGCAACCGCGTACTTCGCAAAATATTCAACCTGTTGCTTATATATTCTCATTAACTGCGCAGAGTTCTTACAGTTATATAGATACCCGGTTTCTACTCCAAGCTGTCCGCCAGTACGCATGTCTTTACCATTATTTATTGCGAGCTCAAAACATTTTCCGAGGTTCATTAAATGACTCACCGCTCGGGGGTTGGCTTTCCCGGAGATAGTCACTTCAATACACCCGATAATCGCATAATCCCTCGCGTCTTCCAAAGAAATACCTTTATCCAGCAATGACGGGATTATAATATCGTCGTTGAACATCATGGGAACACCCATACCGTCAGAGATAACATCCGCAGCAGCTTCAATTAACCCGAAATCCGTTTTCTTGTGATATCTAACGGATACCGGGCGGATCATATGCAAATCCTTCAGCACTTTTAGAGTGATATACGACAACTCATTTACTGCGTCAGTACCGTCAACCCTCTGCCCGCCAACCATCGTGTTCTGCACATCATAGGGTTTCCAGTATTTCAAAAACAAGTCTGTCATTAATTCAGTAGCTGTCGCGTCATCAACCTTATCCTTTTTGAAGTAAGGATAAAGAAACTGGTCTATCCTGCCGGGTGATTGCGCGTTAGGCTGGTCTTCCATAGTAATCATCATATGCTGGAACCATAATGATTGCACAGCATCGATAAAACTTTCCGCAGGATAGTACGGCACCCGGCGGCAGGTATCCGCAAGTATTAACAACCTCTGGCGTTCTGTACCACCACATTTATTTGCACGTAGTTCAAGTTCCGCAGCATAGTTCTCCCCAAAAACTTTTACAGCATTACAAATATCGATAATCCCGTCTAAAAACAGTTTATGCTCATAAAAACCTGGTGCTTCAGGTTTTAATTTCTTAATTACAGCAATTGCTTCTTTAGCTACACCGGAATACCCTATCTTTAAAATTTTTTCGTGATTCGGCACACAATGCCCGTTACACCAACCAGAACCCATAAATATGCCGTTATATCGATAACTTCCTATTTTGGGATCAGAAATAGCAGTATTTAAACTCACCGGCGCCTGCCGTGTCCAAAACTCAAGAACGTCGACAAGCTGCGCTTTTTGTTTTCCTTTGTATGGTTTTTTCGAAACATAATCATTTATATCTTTCACCCCTGACCCAAATAATTCGGGATATGCGATCATCATACCGTTTACATGCGGGTAATACCCCGCAATAATTGATGATTCATCCATCCGCGGTTTAGTATTTGCTATGAGGTACGCCAACGCTTTTGCACGTCTAAGTTCGAACGGTACGGCAGTGTTAAGCTTATACCCTTCCGTCAACAATACAGCGCGGTCAAGCAGAAAGTCATACCGCTGTTTACTCCCTACATCCTTCTCCGCTTCAAGTTTAAACTGCTGAAACCTTTTTGATAGCATACAGAAAATCTCCTGATATGAACTTATGTATAATCAACACCCGCGCTCTAATTTTATAATTATATAAAATTGTACTCAGTATAAATATTTTTAACATTATTGTTGCAACATAGGAAAACGGGTACTATAATTACTTTTAAACAATGGCGTTATCATAATTGAAGGGGTATTTATTTGATAAAAATATGAACGCATATTTGAAGAAACACGAAACACATATCCGCACGTTGATAGAAAACTATGACCCGGCATACGACTGGGAAGAGCTCTACAGATTCCATAACCAGCAGATAAAATACCTGCAGCATGAACGGTTAATACATTTATTAGTAACCCTCGCGTTTGCCATAATGTCTCTGTTAACAGTATTTTTCACTCTTTACTCCAAAAATACTGGCTTCATTATTGTAGACGCGTTATTTTTTATACTCCTGATTCCCTATATTATCCACTACTTCAAACTCGAGAACAGCGTCCAGGGTTGGTACCGCCTGGCAAACCAAATTTATGTGTTTAAAACAAAAAAAATAAAAGAAGGAGCATGCCAAGATGAGAAAAACAGGGTTTGACAACGAAAAATACCTTAACGAACAAACTGCAGCGATTATGGAACGCGCAAAAAGGTTTGATAACAAACTTTATCTTGAGTTCGGCGGAAAAATTATTTATGACTACCATGCTGCGCGCGTACTACCCGGTTTTGACCCCAACGTAAAAATGCGGTTACTCCAAAAACTTAAAGACAATGCGGATATCATACTATGCATCTACGCCGGTGATATTGAACGCCGTAAAATCCGTGCAGATTTCGGGATCACCTACGACGTTGACGCTATGAAGCTTATTGACGACCTCAAAGAATGGGATATAAACGTCCTCGCGGTTGTAATCACGCGGTTCGGCAACCAACCCGCTGCGAAATTGTTTAAAACCAAACTTGAACGCCGCGGGGTTAACGTATATACTCACTTCGCAATCAAAGGATACCCAACCGATATTGACACAATCGTCAGTAAAGACGGGTACGGCGCTAATCCGTATATAAAAACAAATAAGCCGTTAGTTGTTGTCACCGCACCGGGCCCCGGCAGTGGGAAGCTCGCCACGTGCCTCTCCCAGCTTTATCATGACCACCAGCACGGCAAAAACTCGGGCTACGCTAAATTCGAAACATTCCCTATCTGGAACATCCCGCTTAAGCATCCGGTCAACGTTGCGTATGAAGCCGCTACCGCGGATATCAAAGATTTTAATATGATTGACTCTCACCACCTTGAAGCATACGGGGAAACCTTGATAAACTACAACCGCGATGTAGAAGTATTTCCTGTGATACGTCGTATACTAGAAAAAATAATGGGTACCAAAGATGTGTATAAATCACCTACGGATATGGGTGTCAACCGTGCAGGCTTCGGAATAACTGACGACGAAATTGTGAAGGACGCGGCAAAACAGGAAGTTATACGGCGCTACTTCCGTGCGTGTTGCGAGTATGCTATGGGGTTGGAAGAAAGAGATACTGTCCAGCGTGAAGAAATGCTGATGGAACAACTCGGGCTGAAACCTGAAGCCCGCAGTGTTGTCGCACCGGCACGTGAAGCTGCAAAAGATGCGGAAACAAAGAAAAAAGGGCATAACGGTATTTACTGCGGTGCAGCGATTGAGCTGCAAGACGGTACCGTAGTTACCGGCAAAAATTCTGCGTTGATGCACGCAGCATCATGCCTTGTACTGAACGCAACAAAAAAACTTGCGGGGATACCTAAAAATATACATTTATTATCGCCTAACATCCTGGAATCCATAGGTAAATTCAAAAAAACTATATTAGGCGCAAAAAATGTCAGCCTCGACCTGGAAGAAACGCTTATAGCGTTGAGTATAAGTTCCGCATCAAATCCCGCAGCACAGCTTGCGATGGAAAAACTCAAGGATTTACAGGGTTGTGAAGTTCATACCACGCATATCCCCACACCGGGAGATGACGCCGGATTAAAAAAACTTGGGGTAAACCTCACGAGCGACCCGCAGTTTTCAACAACAAAACTTTACGAAAGTTAAACCCGGGAACAATCAACTGTTTATTGCCCGAGTTCCTTAATAGCTTCATGCACTTCCTGCTGATGCGCCCGGCTTTCAAGCCGCGACAATAAACTATATGCACAAGGAACTACAAAAAGGGTTAACAACGTAGAGAACAATACACCGCCGATTATAACTACCGCCATTGGTATTCTGGACTCCGCACCGGGCCCGAGCGCCAAAGCAGAAGGTATCGCCCCGGCAATAGTGGAGAACGACGTCATAATAATCGGCCTTAACCGTATGGGACATGCTTTCATCAACGCGTCATTAACATTCTCACCTTTTTCCCTTAACTGATTGGTAAAATCTACCAGCAATATAGAATTCTTTTTCACAATGCCCATCAGAAGTATTATACCGATAGCGCTGTAGATATTCAACGAGTTATGAGTTAGCAATAACGCAATAACTGCACCGGAAATACTAAACGGTAACGCAAGAAGTACGGTGAACGGATGAATAAAACTATTAAACTGCACACCAAGTATCATGTATGCCACAAAAATCCCAAGAATTAACGCAACGTATAAGCTATTAAACGATTCCTTAAACGTTTTTGAACTGCCCGAAAATACGATTTTATAACCCTCGGGCAATACTTTTTTTGCTATTTCTTCAACCTTCTGTAACGCTTCACCCTGCGACTTTCCCTGCGCGATATTGCCAAATACGCGGATTGCGCGTTCACGGTTTTGCCGCATAATTGACAGCATACTAGGCTGCTGGCCTATACTAACAACATCAGATAACCGCACAGTTTCCCCGCGGTTATTACGTACCCATATCCTGCTGATATCCTTAACCTGTTTACGGTCCGACGATACCAACTGTACGCGAATATCATACCTTCTCCCACCGGCAGTATATTTACCGGCACGCACACCGGCAATCAACGCGTTTATTGTGTTGCCAATAGTAGAAATACTCACCCCGCGTTCCGCTGCTTTATTACGGTCAGGTAATACAGCGAGTTCCGGTACGCCAATACGATAATCGCTATCAACATCAGTCATAACGCCGGAAGCATCCATTTGTTTTGCCATTTCCTTGCTTAACTCCGCAAGTTTTGCCCAGTCACGCCCGCGCAGCGTAAACTCAACCGGGAACCCGCGTTGCGAGCCAAAACTTAACAACGACGGGTCTTGAACCGTAACCCTGCGTACACCGGGGACAGCCTTAATTTTCTCGCGGACCATAGGAATTATTTCCTGCTGGGTAAGCACACGGTTTTTCTTTTTGTTTATAGGCCGGGTTTTGGGTTTTTTTAGTGTTAACGAAATATTGCCGGAGTTAGAATCACTACCCCCGAAATTACTGAAATACGTTTGCGACTCGGGTATTTGCATAACAGCTAGTTCTGCTGCGGCAAATACTTTATCCGTAATTTCCAATGATGTCCCTATATCAGTTTGTATCCGGACATTCAACATACTCTGGTCCTGCGCAGGAGCAAACTCTTTTTTAACTAAATTAAACAAAAACAATGACCCCGTGAAAAACACTACTGCCACGAATATTACCCTCCAGCGATGGCGTAAGCACTGGCCTAGCAGGGAGGTATATACTTTCCGTAATACCGCCATTATACGGTCCATCAACCTGCCGATACCCGTTGTGTGGCCCACGGTCAAAAACTGCGCGCTGTACATCGGGGTTAATGTCAAGGCTCCCAGTAAAGAAATCATTACTGCTGATGATATTGTTACGCCAAACTGGAAAAAGTTTTTGCCAATAACGCCTTTCATAAAAATTACGGGGATAAATATTGCGAGTATCGACAACGTAGCAGCAATCGCGGCAAAGGATATCTCCCGTGCGCCTTTTATTGCAGCGCGTATCCGCGGCTCGCCTGCTTCCCTGTGGCGTGTAATATTCTCAAGCACCATAATAGCATCATCCACCACAATCCCTACGACCAGCGATAATGCTAATAACGTGAATGTATTCAACGTAAACCCAAAAAGTTTTATAACAAAAAACGCGCCAATAATCGACATCGGAATTGTCAGAAATATATTTACTGCCGAACTAATAGAACCAAGGAACAGCCAGCACACAAACGCTGTCAGAACAACTGAAAGGATTAACACAAAATTCATTTCTTTTATAGATTCTTCAACAAACTTTGTAGTGTCAAACCGTATAGACAGATTTGTGTCTGCCGGAAGAAATTTTTTTATTTCCGCAATACGTTTCTTAACATTTTTCGCAACTTCCACAGCATTTGTCCCGCGCTGTTTCCGTATCCCGATCCCCACCGACTGCTCACCCATCGTTCTCGCTATATGCCTGAGATCTGCCATTCCGTCTTCAACATCCGCAACATCTTTTATCCTGAACTTTTTCCACATAGGCGCACCGCGGCGGCCAGGAATAATTATTGATTGAAACTCTTCAACGCTACCGGCTTCGCCTACTACGCGGATATTAAGTTCCTTTGTCCCGGTGTCTATATATCCCGCGGGGACTTCAGAATGTTCCGACCCGATCGCTGCGGTAACATCATCAACTGTGAGTTCGTTTTGCAACATTTTATCTGAGTTCAGCCATACACGCAAACACGGTTCCGCGAACCCGCCAAGGGTTACTTCGCCAACACCAGGGATCGTGGAGAACTGGTCCTTAAGATAATCCTGGGTAAACTGCATAAGTTCTTTCATCCCGCGTTTCCCTGAGAAGGTTATCCATACTATCGGCTGATCTTCCGGATTGGACTTCATTATTGTAGGGGGTTCCATATCTTCCGGTAACGAGTGTTGTGCCCGCGCAAGCTTGCTCTGAACCTCTTGTAACGCAACATCAATGTTTTTATTGATATCAAACGTAACAGTTATCCATGCCTGCCCTTTTCTTGATGAAGAATTAATTTCTGTCACGCCCTGGATTCCAATAACCGTACTTTCGATAATATCCGTAATTGTTGTTTCAATAATCTCCGGCGCTGCGTTTTCCCATGACGCGCTTATACTCAATACAGGCGCGTCTACGTCGGGTAACTGGCTTACGCCAAGTGTCATAAACGAAAGGCCGCCAAATACGATGATACCAATCAATAGCATCCATCCGAATACCGGGTTTTTTATTGATATGTCAGACAACATTATTGGTTATTACTCCTTTTTACATCCCAAACTGTTCAGTTAACACCCTCAGCATTGATGCGTTATAGCCCACCTGAACTTCTGCGCGGTCAGCCGCACGTTTGAGTTCCAGCATCGTAGTCATCGCGGTTAATACTTCAAGGTTATTCACCAAGCTATACTTATAATCCTGTAATTGAAGCTCATAGTTTTTAACAGATTTTTCATACGCATTACGTAAAGGAGATATTTGCGCTATCGCAGAAGAATAGTTATTATATATCCTCGTGAGTTCAAGCCGTATATCCCGTTCTTTCCTCGCGATTTGTTCTTCGACGATACTTTTCTTAATCTCTTCTTCTTTCACTAACGATTTAATCATCCCGCCGCGGTATAACGGGTAATCAATAGACAGGGTTAAGTCCCAACCGGTCCCGTCTTCCACCAGTTTCCACAGGTTCCAGCTGTTAGTCAGTGATACTGATGGTAATAAACCCGCTTTTGCGGTTAATACGCGTAATGACTGGAGTTCCAGCTCTTCCTTTAACATTTTGAGGTCAGAACGTCCCCTGATATTCGAACAACAATCTTCAAATGTGACGGCAGTAACACTTCCTGCGTTCACGGTATAGTTAATACCATCAAAACTTTTGCCGGTATAGTACGCCAATGTTTCTAACGAAGTCTTACGGTTATACACCAGCTGTTCACGTTGCGCAAGAAATTGAGAGATACGGTATTCTAATGTCAATACTTCACTTTCCCGCGACTTACCGATACGTACACGGTCAGACAGTTCTTTTACCCGTTTCCTTAGTAATTCAATAGTTTCATCTGTGTTACGTATATCAATATCGTACTCCGCGATGTTATAAAACGTTTCAGTAACCCCTGCAGCTATATCGCGTTTAACGCTTTCCAACAACATTTTCTCGCGGGTAAGTTCATGTTCAGCAGATTGTACCGCAACCTTCTTTTTCCCGCCGTAATATAGCGGCTGGGTTACCGTAATCTTTGGTTCGTTCACATCCGCCATCCTCGAAGATATTATACCGGTAAGGTAATTTTTGTATCCCGCGCGGATATCCGGGAATTGATCACCCTGTGCTTGCCCGATATGCTCGCTCACCTGCCGAACTTTTTGTTCCTGTAACCTAAGCAACTCAGGGTTTGTTATCGTATAAGAAACACATTCAGTTAATGACGGCATAGGTTCTGCGTGTACCGGTACAAACACCGTTGTGTTTATAATAACACCAACTGCTATAACCAAAAAACCTGTCTTTAAACTCATAATATAATTAGACATCGATATATAACAAATAGTTTACATCAACACTTTACGTAAACCATATATGGAACTTCAACTGCGGAAAGAATAAGTGAATAAATCCCCAGAATATTCCAGCAAAGAAAAACTGCCCGATTACCAACCCCAAAAATGTCGGGATCAATGTTTTATACAATTTCACACCGCCGACCCTGAATATTATACCTTTACACACCCATGCGACAAAAAACGGCCACCATACATGCGTAGCTGCGCCGTTAGTTGCAATGAGGTATCCGATAGGGTTCAACGGCATTTTTGTCCATACGAATTGGCGGATCACAAACATTATTCCCGTAATCACAAACCCTGCGGCATACGCAACTTTTTGCGCAAAATACGCAATTGGCGGCGTACTCACCGCGGTAGTAACTTCATTCCATATCTGCAAGCTATACGTTGTCCGTGTTCCCGTTGTTAGGTTGTTCAACCCGTACTGGTAATATGTTGAGAGGTACATTATTGCACCCAGGATAAACCCGGTGAATACTGCGCCGAGGCCTAGCCACACAATATGCCGGCGGGAAACACCGGTTTTATCGCCTAATTGAAAACTTTCAAGCTGATACACCGTACTTTGATTAAAAAACCCGCCGTTCATCATAAATCCAAATGACGATAATATTGCTAGGCTTGAGAGCGACCCGCCCAGCGATGTCAACGTATCCGTCCCCCATATATGGTAAGTTGCGCTCTTTATTTGTGAGATAGGCAAGGTCCAAACAGACGGAATCCCTGTCTCTGCGCGGATACGGCCGTAAACCATCACAAAACTTAATAGTACACCAAAGAAAAAGATCGCAAGCCATGGCGACATCCCGCTGATCATACAAAAACCTATCAACACCATAAACCCGAGCAGGCCGCCAAAAACTGCTACGCGGTAAGGTAACGGTTCAGTTTTATCGTCGATTTCCGGCGCGCTGGTAAACGCTTTCTTAAAAACGATATACAAATGTTTCCGCGCAACATACAGCACAATAACTACCATTGCCATGTACGCGCCAATACCTTGTTCATTGATTAGAGGAAACCCTCGAACATTAGTTTTTACCACTGCGCCAGCCACTACTACCAGCTGTTCAATCCAATAACAAATCCAGGTGGAAAACAATATTTCTGACGGAACAAGGTATCCTAACCCCACGACTTCCGGCCGGTGCGCGAGTATCACCCCGGAAATTGACTTCAGCGGCTGCTCCGTAAAAATTGTGCTGAACCTGAAATAGTTTCCTAAAGCTGGAAACGACGGGTCAATCGTGTTTAACAGATTGAACACCTGGCTAATCCCGGCAATACTGAACCCCAGCCACATTAACGGGTTGGACAAAAACGGTTTCTCATCTTTAGCATGCAACTTTTCTCCTGCCGCTTCTTCGCTCAAACTCAGAGGAATACTCAGCAACGGAAATGTCAACCTCTCATTTTCCGCCCACTGCTTTCTCATTACTGTCCACACACAGGTAGCGATCCACCAGTACAATAAAAAGAAGCCGAGATATACTGCCAACGGTTTAATCCAGTGTGCCCAGGGTACCGCGCCGTCCGGCGTACCTTCCCAAAATCCGCGGATAACTTCCGGATCCCGCGGGCCAAACCAGGACGGGACATATTGCCTGAAATCAGCATATTTGTTAAGTACAGTATCGTGGTAATACAACACGCTGGTGTATGGCAGGAATGCCTGGAATACGCCTATGCTGAACATCAACGTTGCAATTACGTTGAAGATAAACACTACCATAATTTCACCGCGGGTAAGCAGGTTTTTTACGCCCAGATATTTTAGCAGCGGGTAAAGAACTACCAAAAATATCAACCCGGCAAGCGCAGGTATCGGTGGGATGGCTTCTGTAAGGTTGCAGGACAAAAGCATTAACTCAAACTTCCATACCCACAATGCGGATATTACAACAAATACTAATGCAAGAATTATAGACCTGAACGTCATGTTGTCCTCCGGTTTATACTCAAATTTATTAAATTATACTCACACACCTATCTACGATTGAGATTACGCAGCATAACATCCGGCTTATCCGTCGTCAACCCATCCACTCCAATAGAATCTAGCCTCTGCGCTTCAACTACTTCATTCACTGTCCATACGTATAACTGCAGGTTTGCGTCAAGAGTTTTATCTACAAACTCGGAATTCACGGGTACATAATGAACATCAAGCCCGTCGAGTTTACCTTCTACCGTTTTTGCGATTACCGCATCAATATCATACGGCGCATAAATACCGGTATCCTTATCTTTTTTTGTACTAACCAAATACAACGCAATATTATCAGGCATCATCTTCTTACATTCAACCATAGTTTCGTACCCGAACCCGATACTCAATACCTGCGCTTTCTTACTGCTGGAATTAACAATCCGGCAGTATTCATTAAGAATCTCAAGCCCGGCTTTTATTTCTACCACCAAAACCTTACCTGCGGGGATAGTATCAATAATTTCTTCAAGTGAAGGTATAGTTTCGCCTTTATACTTCTCATCCTTAACTTTCCCGAAGTCCAATGCGCGTAATTCCGCGAAAGTTGAGGTTGCGATTGTAAGATCCACACCAGCCATCCTTAACGCGCTTGCGTCATGGCTTGCAACCACACGCCCGTCTTTTGTCAACCTAATATCAATCTCAACCGCATCCGCTCCTTGTTTCCATGCAAGATTAATTGACGCTAACGTATTCTCCGGCGCGATAAAACTTGACCCGCGATGGCCTATGATAAGCATTTCCGTACTTCCCCCTTCAATTACTTCATAATTCTATCAAGCTCAACCGCATACACGTTTTTGTCAGAAGAGCCAATATAAAGCTTACCTGACATTATACACGGTGTTGATGTTACCTGATAATCAGATAATTGGTAATTATACACAATTTTGCCGGTATCGGGATTCATAATATGTACCGTACCCCAGGATGTGGATATCACAAGATAATCGTTGTAAATCACCGGTTGTGCGCGGTGGATCCCATGCTTAGCTTGTACCCGCCATAACAACGCGCCAGTACTTTTATCATACGCCTGTACTTTATTGTCAGAAGAACATACGATAACTTTATCTCCATAAATCACAGGTTTTGACGTGCTATGTGTAACAGTCGAACTCCATACCGTACTGCCGGAGGACAAGGTTAACGCGTACACTTTACCGATATCGTTGAGGTACAGTTTATCCCCGTCAATCACCGGCGAGTTCGACCCCGGTGCGCCCCACATTCCGCGATAAATACGACGGGACCATACCACACCGCCTGTGGAAACAGAAATCCCGCGGGTATACCCATCCCACCCGCCGAAATAAACGGTACCGTTTTCACGGTTATATGCCGGGCAAATTGATACCGCATATTTTGTATTGTATCGCCACAATACCGTCCCGTCGGTAAAGGAAAGCCCTGCTATTAATCCGTTTCCATGCGCAACAACGATCCGCGTGTTATTAAAATCCCCATCCTTTGACTCAGCTACTACCGGCGTGGAATATACCGGCACAGTACTCGTGTATTTCCAGTACAACGCCCCCGCGGTTTTATCCAACACATAAACATTACCGTCATGAGAACCAAATATAAGTTTGTCCTTATAAATGACAGGATCACCGGAGATTATGCCGTTAGTTGCGTATTTCCACTTCACTCCGCCGGTACTCGCAGATAAACAATACATTGTTCCATCTGCTGAACCGCAGTAAACATTTCCATTTTCAACCACCGGCGCTGATATCACCATATCACCAGTTGCGTACTTCCACGCTACTGCGTTATCTCCGACGGTAAAGTTATAAGATTTTTCCCAAATATACCCTATTGTGCCGGTAGACACTACGTTGCCGGAATAAAACGTTGTTTTCTCAGTGAGTACCATCTGTATTATCAACGTATGATTCCCCTGAATCACTGGAATGTTTTGTTGCCACAACTGTGTTATCGTAGAGTACACAAGCGTGTATGTTGTATCGCGGTCCACCTTCGCGCGAAGGGACGCTTTCACTGCGGTAAGTGTTAATGTTGAAAACTTAACCGCACAAGTAATGGACGTTGCAGTATCAACCTGATACCCCGGAGATATGAGTTCGTACTCGGGCGCAGATTTTTTTGTATACAGGCCAATCACCACTTTATCCGGTGATTCAGGCTTATCGACTTCTTTGTTATAAGTGAACACCTTATCCCCTTTTACCTGAATGATACGATAGCCGCAGGTAAGCGTGTCTTTGGTTACCAACACGTGAATACCATTCCATATAAAATGCCTTGTTGCATGTAAATGCCCGGTGAACCACGCGCGGATATTATAATCTTTAATCACCTGATAAACCTCCACGTTATTGCCAATACCTCTATCCGTTGGCAGGTGGTGGGAGAACAGGAATACCGGCATTTGTGTTCCTATTTTTTGTAGGTCAGAACGCAACCACTCCAGCTGCGCAGCTGTGATAAACCCTGCACCGGTTGAAGACACTCCGGTGTTGAGTAACACAAAATGGATACCGTTGTGGTCGAACGAATGGTATGGACTGCCGTAACGTTGCTGGTACGTATAGTACCCGACATCGTTATTCTGTGTCTCGTGATTACCAAGAACCGTGTAGTACTTATAGTTAAGTCCATCCATTATCTGCGCATACTTATCGAACTCACGTACGGTTCCGTAATTCGCGAAATCGCCGGTGAATACCGCGAACTCCGGCGCGGGTGTTAGCTTGTTAATCTCGGCAATAGTCGACGATAGGTACACCGCGCCTTTTTCCATATGCCCGTCAGTAAGCTGGATAAACGTAAAATCTTTTGATTCAGCAAAACCTGAGATTGTAGTCAATAATAATACTGCAGCAGTCAATATTGTTTGTATCAATATCATAAAATCCCCCTATTGCATGATGTATTTTACAATACATATAGATTATTGGCGATATTTATTTTTTATAGGGGAGGGTATCATCTCAAAATATTTGGACTAGGTGGAATAAAGGAATGGATTTTTTTAATATCTAAAACCAACACATCGCCGTCTTTTTTGTAAACGCCGTTAGCGTTAAAGGATATTTTGCCGGCAAACTCTGGCTGTAATCCGTACTGTTCGATCAACGCATTGCCTTGATTCAACACTTTATCAAAATCTTCGCCGAACAAACTGGTCTCCATCAAATGATAAACATCTTTTTCTTCACCAGCCACTCGCCAGCCGACCACCGCGTGGCCGTCTTCGATTGACAACAATATTATGGGGTCCAGCTCGATACTTTCCAGCAAGCTCGAGAACAGCACTGCTAATTCTACGCAGTTGCCTTTATTCTTCAACACTTCAGACGGCAACTTTATGCGTTGTGAGAAACCATACGCTATCGGCTGGTTAATATATGTCATCCCGTAATTATCTTTTAACGTATCGTAAATCAGTTTTACCTGCGTTAAATAATCCTGATCCTTTTCTTCTACTGACCTTGAATCCGGAGTAGGACGGGTAAACAAATGAGGGGATTGGACGCCCACAATTTTTATCGGTGGAACACTCGCCGCGCCTTTTTCGCTTGCTTTAGATATTACGTCCGTCAAACTCCTGTCGTTATACGTCACCCACGTAGCAAGCGTGTCAATCATATCGTACTTCACGTTTTTCGCATCAACAATTTCCTGGACAAACTGGTCATACGGCAACAATGTAACGGGTAACATGTTATGCAACAAAAGCGCGGGTTTACCTTTAGCATTTAGTTTATACACTTCCACCGATATTTTGCTAAGAGTAGGAACAACTTCGACCGCTCTTACTTCCTCTCGCGTGAGAGATGGAACAATATTCAGTTCTTTTGTTTCCCCGGGCGGGACAACTACTTCCCAGAACTCATCACTTTTCTTGATATCTATACGCGCTGACACGCTAAACTTAACTTCTTTCTTAGTACTATTAGTGATATTGATACTTGTTACAGCAACATTTTTCGCGTCAAACAAATGGTAAACCGCAACAGGTATTTCTTTCATTGTGTTAACCGTAACTGCGTAATCAATCTTTTTCTTCGGAACGATAATATCAACTTTGGCCGGGAGAGTAATGTTTTTGTATTTTCCAAACCGGTACGTCACCGCTGCGCGATGGCTTAACCCTAACGTATGGCTGAGCATTGCGTAGTCAAACAAGAAGTTGTTTACCACAACGCCAAACCCGGCTGTAAGGTTGTTGCTATCGTACCCCAAACGCAACATCATAATGTTCCACACTCGGTATTCTGCGCCACAATATATTTTCAAATACTGCGACGAGGTAAGTTCAAGGTCGGCGGTGAGTATAAGAGCGTTATCCAACAAACTGGACGACACCCCAACCCTAGTCATCATCGGCGCTTTATAGTCGGTATCGTAACGCCTGAAACTTGAAACAAAAATGTTTTGTATGTCCAACCCCACCCTCACAATTTCCGTGAGTGTATACAACGCGCCAAAATCGAACCCCAGCCATGTGGAGTCGATATCGTCAAACTTTTTGTTCACAACCTTTGTCCCAATACCTAACTGTAATTTATCGGTTACAGAAAACGCGTTTGAAAACAACAACGCGCTGTTAACGTCGCTGACCTCGCCGGTAACGGTATTAAAATAGTCACGTTTTACCGTACCCGGGGAAAACATTTGGACTAGCCCTAACCCAAAAGACCAGTTATACTTCGTCGGCACTGCCACTCCAATACATTCATACTTTGTCAACTCAAACAACTCGTTGTGGTTAAACATAAGCTCTAGATTCCGCATCTGTCGCAACCCTGCGGGGTTCCAGTACAACGCGCTGATATCATCCGCTACAGCAGTCCCCGCGCGGCCCATGCCCAACACGCGCGTACCAATACCGAGGTTAAGAAAGTATCCGGGCAACCCGCCGGTATTCTCCGCCGCGGAAGACCACGTAACACAAACCGATATTAATAATAGCCACGCCAATACTTTTTTCATAATATTTTCGAGTTTCTTGAGTAAACTATTTCACTCCAATCCTCGTCTTCAACACTACGCCGCTTGCTTCAACAACACAGATATACGACCCGATATCCACAATATCGCCTGCGCTGTTTCTACCGTCCCAGTACACTTCGTTCGGCCCCGCGAGGCTTGACCCGACAGTCCCAGCAACAACGTTTTGTTCCCATACACAGTCGCCGATTAAGTCGTAGATACGGATTTTTACGTTGGAATCGTTCTGGAGGATATACCGTATTTTTGTCGCATCATTGCCCGCTTTGAACGGGTTAGGATAGTTCGACAAGTTTTCTATAGTATTCTCACCCTGAATATATTCCATAACTTTGAATAACGACAAATGGTTCACCCGCGCAATAACGTTTTTCGCAGCAGTATCCACGTGAGAGTCCGGGATCAACACCCACCCGTTCTTGGTTTCATGCCAATAAAACACGCGAAGGTTTTTCTCGTCCAGCCCGGGAATGTCGTTAGCGGTATACGGAATACTTATGGTAATATCTTTTGCTAACTCCGTCGTTCCGTCGGTAAACTTGATTTCTACTACAATATTCGTGTCTTTAACCTGAGGATCATTAATTACCCGGGGGAGGTTGATTATATCCGGACGCGTAACCTCGAGTTTCGTGGTACCAGCCACAGTACCCGCGGGAACGTCAATCTTTAACCCGTCGCTGTATACCAACGCAGTATCCTGCGCAGGGTCAATCGTAAGCCGTACGGTAAACTTGTAATGCGCAGTGTTTGCAGAAGACCAGTTACCCGCGTTATCGATCGCTATCGCGTGGAGATACAACACGCCGTCGGTTAAGTTTGACAACGTTATCGTGTCCCACGTAACAAAAATCCCGGTTTCCGGAATAACCGAGGTAGAACTGTTGCCGTTTAACAAATAATAATACCCTCTAATCCCGGACTCATCACTTTTGGGCATTGTAAAAGTAAACCTCGCGAAACTGTTTGCGTACGTGGTATCGTGTTCTGGATGTGTGGTTGACGTTATTAAGGGCGTTGCCGGAGGAGTAAGGTCAACCGGATTGCTGCCAGTAGAAATTAAAATAACACATATACCATCGGAAACACGGAATGAGCTTTGCAACCCCGCGCCGTTCTCTGATTTTACGGTGAAATAATATGTCGTTCCAAAATTCAAGTTTAAACCTGTTCTGATAACATATGTTGACAATCCGATGTCAGTCCAGTCGAGATAGTCCGTCGTTCCTGGTGTTGTACCGATAGCGTACCAATATTTTGCGATTCCCGACTCTGGATCGGACGACGTACCCCAGTTCGCGGATAATGTGGTGGTTGATACTGACAAATCAATGTCGTTTCCCAATCCGTCCCAAATGTAACTTGGTCTAGTTGGTTGAGTGATATCACCGATTATTAATATTCCATCGGAAACAGTTGCAGTACTTTGTAATCCAGAACCGTTTTCAGATTTGACGCTGAAATAGTATGTTGTACCTAACGATAATGTTAATTCTGTTTTCACGACATAGGTTGAAAGACCAACATCAGTCCATTCGACAAAATCTGTCGTTCCCTGTGTCAAACCAATAGCATACCAATATTTTGAAATTCCTGACTCCGGGTCGTACGACGTACCCCAGTTTGCGGATAATGTCGTAAGTGATAGCGTTGTATCAACATCAGCACCTGTCCCATCCCAAATATAACTCGGTACAGTTGGCGAAGTTTCGTCAGTATTATCGATTGGAAACGATGAAGAAATCACATAACCACTAGTTAGATTAGTAAACGCGGAATAATACATGGTGTTGAAACCGACGCCATCATGCTCACTATTCCTCCCTCCGGTAATATATAAATAGCCGTTATTCACTACACTGGAATGGTCATACAACGAAGTCGGGATAGTGTTTGGTAAAGTACTAAAACTTCCTATACTACCATCAGCATTGAGTTTCGCAAGATATACGGTGTTTAAGTTGGTAGGAACGCCAATACATCCTCCGGTAACATATAAATAACCGTTATTCACTACACTGGAATGTGCAAACAACGAAGTAGGAATAGTGTTTGAGGAAATATTAAAACTTTCCACACTGCCATCGGCATTGAGTTTCGCATAATATACCGTATTAAGCAAACTTATGCCGCCATTACCTCCTGTAATATATAAATATCCGTTATAAACCACACTGGAATGTCTATCCAAATGACTGGGAATGGTATTACTATTCGTCTGAAATGAAGCAATACTACCGTCACAGTTAATTTTTGCATAATATATCGTATTTAGAATACTACCATTGTTTCCACCTGTAATATACAGATATCCGTTATTAACCACACTGGAATGGTACCCCAACGATGTCGGGATAAGGTTTGGTGAAGTGCTAAAACTTCCTATACTACCCTCCGTATTAAGTTTCGCATAATATACCGTATTACGAGCTGTAATGTATAGATAACCATTATAAACAACACTGGAATGATGAGAGTAACTCGTGGGCATACTAGTTGATGATGTAGTAATAAAACTCCCCACATTTCCATCAGTATTGAGATTTGCACAATATATCATATTACCCGCTGTAATATATAAATAACCATTGTAAACAACACTAGAATGGCCATTTACACCTACCGGAATAACATTTGTAGAAGTACTAAAATTCCCTATACTACCATTTCCAGAATTATCCACTACTTTCATTTTAAACCAGATACTATCGTCATAAACACCATTAAGTGCAACCAAACTATTCCATTGAATATACGATGTCCCAACTGGCTTATAAAAATTATTACTAATATATTCTGAATCAATATCATACCAGGGACCGGTGCTGCTAGTGGTGCTATACTGCCACTTAGTAGTAGTAACCTGTTCCCCTGGATCGGGGTCGGAAACGGTATAATTAATTTTTATTGTTCCATTAGTACCCTCGACGCTTGTAATAGTAACACTTGGTGGTTCAGCAACGTTTTCAACTTGAAAATTAATAGTATCATCCGCTGTCCCTTGGTCGTTGTCGTAGGGTACAATTTTAAACTTCGTAGTAGTTACGTTGATATTCGGCTCATCCAAATTTGAGTACCAAACCAGCGAACCGGAATAATGGCTACTATCAATATTTGCAGTACTCCCCACCACAGTCGCGGGTTTCCATGTACTCCCACCGTTGGTAGAGTATTGACAAACTATGCTTAACACATCATTATTCGTATCAGATAAAGTATAAGTAATCGCCACTGTGTCTCTTACCACCGAAAATATGTCATTCACGACAACCGCGGGCGGGGTATTGTAGTCCACGTGAATAAGATTCGACGTCGTCGCCAATCCTAACGCACGGCCATAGGGTGTAACACGGAAGTAAATGTTGCTGTTATCAGTCCCGCTTGAAATATTTCCCACACAGTTCCAAACAAGATTACCGCTAAACTGACCGCTGGTAATGTTGTAAGTCGAACTATTGATTATAGCGGGAGACCAGTCAGTCCCGTTGTTAGCTGAATATTCGCAAAGCAAGGATAAGTTTTCGTCGGGTGCCGCAGTGATTGTGTAATTAAACGTAATTGTATTACTAGTAACCTCACCGGATATATTCGATAACGTTATGACCGGTTTGACGTAGTTGTCCACCGCAAACGGTCCCGTGGTTTGGTAACACGAATAAAATACGCCGTCGGTAAGTTTCATTCTGTACCATACACTTGCGTCTTCTACGAGGTTAAGATTGTTCGTCCCTGACTGGGTGTTCCACAAAATATACGACGCCCCAAGAGGTTTCAATTCATTATTAGTTATTGCAGAACTTGATATGTCATACCAGGTTACGTTATCACGGCTGTATTGCCAATTGGAGGTTTGTAAATTGTTACCATCGGGATCGACAGAGGTATAACTGATTTTTATCACCCCGCTGGGTTCTTTCATATTATCACTGATTCCGGAAATTGTTAAAATCGGGTTGTGACGGTTGTCAACGCCGAAGTCGGATGTACTTACCGGCGTACCTAAAATCTGTGAATCTGACGGCGTTATCCTGAACCTTACCGTGAACGTAGAGACGCTTACCCCGAGGTCGACTTGCGACTTCCATATTACCGTTCCCGACGCGCTGACAACATTGTAGTAACTCGTTGTCCCGTTAACCGTCGCGCGGATCCAATTCGCTCCACCGTCGGTAGAGTATTCGCAGTATAACGATAAGTTATCGGCAAACGTATCAGTTATTGTATAAGAAATATTTATATCCGAAGTAGTTTGTATTCCCGTCGATGCATTTAATGTCACTATGGGAGAATCATTGTTGTTTATTAACAATGAAAAAGTATTTGAATAATCCTGGGTCACCAACCCACTTTGTATATTTGCATAATATACTGTATCACTGGGATATAAATTACTACTAATGTAACCTCCTACAACATAAATTTTGTTATTTTTCGCTATACAGAATGCTTGTTGCAGTGAGATGGTGCTTGTGATAATGGCAAATGTGTTTAAGACACCACTGTTATTTATTTTTGCGTAATATATTCTGCCTCCACCTACGAGATAAAGACAATCGTTGTAAATCACACTTGAATGTTGCTCTATAGCCATAGAATTTGCTTCATTAAAAGAACCGATACTTCCGTCATCACTCAATCTTGCATAGTAGACCTTAAATGAATTAACAGAATTATTTTTTCCACCAGTTATATATACATACCCATTATACACAGTACCAGAAAGGTAATACAAAGGAATTGGCAATGTGATAGTTGATGTTTGAAAATCTTGTATACTACCATTAGAATTGTTTATTTTTGCATAATATATTTTATCAACAGCATGTACATTAGAATCAAGTCCACCGATAATATATAAATATCCGTTATATGCTACACAAGAATGTCCCATTACTCCTGTGGGAATTTTATGCGCTGACGTTTGAAAACTACTAATACTGCCATCATCGTGTATTTTTGTATAAAAAACATTATCATTTCCGTAGGGTTCCCCTCCTGTCACATAAAGATAATTGTTATATAAAGTACTAGAATGCAGACAAGATTCTTGAGGTATCCTGTTTGCGGAAAGAAACCATTCGCCGATGTTTCCATCAGAATTAATTGTTGTATTATAAACGGTATCCAAATGTCCACTATTAGAATTCCCCCCTATGAGATAAATCCTGTTTTTATTTACTACAGCATTATGTCCATATGAAGGGATTGGAACTTTATTTAGCGAATAAACAAAATTATTGATATCTCCATTCCCAGAATTGTCCACTACTTTCATCCTGAACCACATAGAATCATCATAGAAACCGGAAAGGAATAATGTACTCACCCAATTAACATACGACGTTCCTGGTGTTTTATAATAGTTGTTACGGATAGTATCTTCCGAAATATCGTTCCAATTAACGTTATCTCGGCTGTATTGCCATTCGGTAGTAGTAACGCTGTCCCCGTCCGTATCGTACGCGGTATAGTTTACCCGTATCGTCCCGCTTGACCCGACGATACTGTCAATAGTCACCGTCGGCGTAGACCCCAGCGAGTACACATTTACCGGAATAAGGGTTATTAATATTAACAACAACAGTTTTCTTCTGAACTTCATATATTTCCTATCCATGCAACCTATACTATTTATCTATAACCACAATATGATACGGTTGTATCTTTTGTCCCGTTTGCGTCGCTGCACTTCCCGGCGTGGCTTCTTCAATATCAAGATAATATTTAGTGTTAGTCTCTTCAATATTTTTTATCTGTATCCCAAACCCCGCGGTGGGCTGCTCGCCCATAAACGCTGCGAACACAATGTTTTTCGCAAAATCTATATCCGGCAAAGGAAGCGTCGAAGCGTTATTACCGTTATGCTGTTGCCACAACGCCCGCCATTCCTGTTCGGTTTTGATAATCAGCACCTTTTTTTCTTTTATCCCGCTACGCACATCCTGCCATTGTTTCACAACGTGTTTAACATCAACATTCTGCGACTTCCCGCGTAGCAACGTCGATTGGCGTTCCTCAGGTAGTTTGGCGAACACGGTAACGGTTTTGTTGATAACCATTTTTTGCGTGTCATCTGTTACGGTTGACGTAGGATGAAAAACCACGGTTTCTGTCTTTTTCGCAACATCTTTTATTACAGGAGATGTGACGTTTGTTTTGTTAGGATTACTATCATTTATTACAACTGCCGTTATCGTTTGTTGTACCTGTGCCTGCATTTGTGTTTTGGGTTTCACATTAAAATACAAGCAAGCGAGGCATATCAACAACAATGCAGAATACACGTACGTTTGCGGGCGGTATATCATGGAAACAGGTTTGTTTGGCACAACGACGCCAACATCGATTTTGTTTTGAACATCCCGCACAAAGTTTGGCGGTAAGGATTCTTTACCCATAGAATTGTATAACTGTGTCACATTATGCATCCCGGCTAAAAGCGCGGCACAGTCTTTACACTCATTCAAATGCTGCGCTACCTGTTGTTGTTTCTCAGCATCCAACTCTTTCTCGTCGTACAGTACCAACAAATCCTTTACTTCACTGCATTTCATCATAAACATATATCCTTGTTTTCACGTTTTATAATACTGCTTCAACTTGCCGTTCAGCGTTACCAACGCGCGCGCCAACCTCACCCCTACCAACGACACGCTGCAATTACAGATCTTTGCGATTTCCTTCAACGATTTTCCTTCGATATACTTCAACACAAACGCTACACGTTGTTCCGGCGTCAACTCGTTTAACGCATCCTGCAACAACCGGTTAAACTCTTTTACCACAACTTTTTCTTCCGGCCCAAGTTCATTACTCATAAATTCGCGTTTTATTTCATTATCTTCTTCATTAACCACTGACTTATCTAAAGATTCATATTTAACAATGTTCCCGTGCTTGACATTATTCAACCACAAATTAACAGCGATCCTGTGCAGCCATGTAGAGATACTGCTTTCCTGTTTAAACTCGCCAATCAGTTTTAATGCCCTGCAAAACACTTCCTGCGAAAGATCCTTCGCATCAGGTTCGTTACCCGTCAAACGATAACTAAGGTTATAGACTTGTACTGCGTACAACTCTACAATCTTACCAAACGCGTTACGGTCGCCGTTTATGGCGCTCGTTATCAACTCGTTTTCGCTACACACACGATTACCGGTATCTTTTGGTTCAACATTATTCCCTTGCACTATTCCCTACTCCTGTTAGACAACTAACTCAAACAAATTTTACACAAAATATATATTATTATTTTCCGCTCATCGCGGTGGAATGAAATTTCAAATGTTCTTCAAGATGTGCTTGCCAGTAGTCCCAGGTATGGTTCCCCGGGTATTCGTTGTAGGTATGCTTAACTTTTAACTCATCAAGTTTTGTGTGTAATGCCCGTGCATCAGTGATCGCACCGGTCTTTGTATCATCCACCCCGCAGTCGAACAATAGATTTACACCATTTTTCTTCAATACCTTAGCCTGGGCGTATACGGAATAACAACTCCACTGCTTTTTGTTAGATTTATCATTAGGATCCCCAAGGATTTCACGCAAGTGCCAACTGTCAAGCTTGGTTGGATGCGCTTCAAGCTGCAGGATACCCGATAACGATGATGCGGACCCGAACACCTTTGGGTTGTGCGCGGTAAGGATCATTGCGCCGTGACCGCCCATACTCAACCCCATGATCCCGCACTTGTTTTTCCCCGTAAGGACAGGAAACTTTTTGTTAACCTCCGGAACGAGTTCTTTTATGATATACGTTTCATACTTAGAATTCGATTTAATCTTACTGTCGAGGTACCACCCGAACTGGCTGCAATCGGGAAACACGAGTACCATTTTGTACTTATCCGCCAGATCTTCAACATTTGTACGGTCCACCCAGTCACCGTAATACCCCCACGCACCGTGGAGGATGTACAGGACAGGAAACTTTTCCCCGGGCTGGCGATTAGGAGGAAGATAAACATAGTATGTGGTATTGTACCCCAACGCATCGCTGTACAACGTAACCGTTGAAATATCCACCTGCGCGGAATACGCTGAACTACTTGCCAGAAATACACTGATAAACGCAATTGCAGTTAATACTTTATTCATGCAATAACCTTTCCGAATATATTTACGCGAGCTTGATGACAATAATCCCTGCGACGATAAGGACAATCCCCGCTATTTTTAGAGGAGGACATTTTTCACCCAAAAACTTTATACCAAATATTGCGCCAACAGCAACTGCGAGCTCGCGAAGCGCAACTACGTAACTCACTGGCGCAAGGCGGAACACAAAAAGGATTATCAAGTATGTCAGTAACGACCCAATCCCGATGATAAACCCATGATTCCGGTAGTTTTTCCACGCATCAACGAGTTCCCCGCGGTTAGTTTTATTGAACAACGCAATTGGGGTTAAGCATAACGCCGCTACAAAGTATAGTTCGTAAATATACGCCACGGGGCTTATCGTTCCAACCCCGAGTTTGTCAACAATTGAGTATCCCATGATTGATACGCCGGTAAGTAATGCGTACACTAACCCCTTCATCCTTTTCGGATGAACCGGCTGGCACAAACCTGTCAGTATTGTTCCCGTACTTATCGCCAGGATACCCGCTGCGCCGGTGACCGATATTTTTTCTTGTAATACAAAAAACGCGGTTAACGCTGTTTCTGCAACACCCGACCCGCGGGCAATCGGGTATGACGTAGAAATATCGCCGTGCTTATACGCTTTACCCAGTAACGAAAAGTATATTGCGTGTATCACGCCTGACGCTATGATGTAAGGCACAGCTTTTATCCTGAAAAGTTCTGTTGGAGATAAAACTAGAAGTATTGGAGAGAACACAACGCTAACCGCAGCAAGGCCAATGTATACCGCATAAAAATTCCCGGCTGCTCGTTTTGCCGCGAAATTCCATGCCGCATGAAATACCGCGGTGATCAGGACTAACGAAAAAACCAGTAACGTCATCCGGAGATTTTACTCCTGCCCTTCCTCGGTGAGTTTGAGGTAAAACTTGCGGTAGTCAAACTTTGCTTTATCACTATCCGGCAAGCTCATCATCTGCATTGCAACATCGGGATGACGGTTAAGCGCACCGGTTATCATGTAGGGTATACTATAACCCCACGCCATTTCTTTCACCAACGGCAGAATTGACTCGCTGATAACGTCAAGTAACGGCAGGATATCAAACTTCGGGTTCTTAAGAAAACTTATAAGGAGTTCAAGCGGGCAATTCCCTGCCGCACGGCCAATACCGTATAGCGTTCCATCGAGGTAATTCACTCCCTTGATAATCCCTTCAATCGTATTCGCAAACGCCAATTGTTTATTATTATGGCAATGAATCCCGATTTCTTTGGACTTAAGGTACCGTTTGAATTTTGACACGTAATAATCAACATCTTCACTATACAACGCGCCGTAACTATCAACAATATAACACGCCATAACTTTAGTTTCTTCCTCGATCTGCTGCAACGCCTCGTCAAGCTCGCGGTCCAGCGCTTTCGAAATTGACATTATGTTTATAGTCGCTTCATACCCTTTATCCGTTGCATTGTTTGCAAGAAGTATTGCTTTATCAATATCTTTTACATACGTAGCGATACGGATAACATCAACTATACTCTCCGTCTTTGGCACGATATCTTCCGCCAAAGCTTTATGCGCGTCCTGCATAATAGCGAGCTTCGTAGTTTTTTTGTCAATACCATCCGCAACCTTTTTTAACTGTTTCTCGTCACAGAACCGCCATGGGCCGTACTCAGCCTCCGAAAATTTCATCTTACTATTACGATACCCGAGCTCAACGATATCAATCCCCGCAGCACAAGCGGCTTTATACACGTTTCTTACAGTTTCAAACGTAAAATACGAATTATTCATCAACCCGCCGTCGCGGATCGAACAGTCTATAACCTTAATCTCCGGGCGGAACATAATGTTTATTTCCCTTCTATTATTATTCTTTAAATATTATCAGTGCCTATAATTATACCAATTTTTGTTTATATCGTTATTATCTCCGGAGCGATGCTTTGGAGAACACGTGCGCGGGTATCTCGACGTCAAACTCAATTGACTTAATAATAAACTCCGTCCCGTCTCCGCGTTTAAGCGCGTCCTTGAACACCATTTTTTTGGGGTACCACCGGTCCCCTACCTGAAACACGTCAGCGATCTTAAACGTTTTCAACAACTTCCCGCTTTTCGCGTAAAGATCGGACCGCAACGGTACATACCGTTCCTTGTCCACCCATATTTTGCGTTTATGATACGCAAGATCGTCAACTTTCCCCGTAAGTTCCAAAATATAGCACTGCCTGGCATTGACCATCTGTTCCGTTGCAATCACAACGTCATACGCATCCGCGAGTTTTGTGTTCTCCATAAAATCTTCGTACGACAAATCAGAGCCCATGACTGACTGGCGAAGCATATGCCCTGCAATTTTAATTACGCGATCCGCGGACGGCGACCATATCCACAGTTCATCCCCGAGTTTTAACATCTTCGTCCCTTTTTCCCGTGCAGGCGCGAGATACTCGGTAAACGTTTTATCGTTACCTTCGGACCACGATTTTGATTCTACAGTCCTTGCGGGCCCGCGTTCAGTCTTTATTACCATCTCAGAGACTGACACCTGTGTTTTAGCGTTATAGTTTTTATCAATAAGTTTAAGTATCTGTGTTCCGGTAAACGTATCTTCGCAATAACATAACGTGGCAACCATTACCATAACTGCTATACCGCACAACCCAACAGTAACGTTTAAACCCTGTCTATTATTCCACACTTTATACCTCCAACTCCTTAAACAACTGCGCGGTTTGACGCCCATAAATCCCAAACCCAGCAGCGATAGTGCCAAGTACTGACGCTATAACACCCGGGATGAATCCTATTACATAACTCATCGGAGTTACCTGCGCGCGTAAAACGTTTTGCAACAATATTGTCGACGACTGCATTTTTCCCGTAAAATCCCACCCGTATATTTGCAGGTAAAATGATACCGCCAAGCCAAATACCGTACCGACAACTGATCCAGCAATTCCTATAAACACAGATTCCAGGATTAAACTCCGGTAAATAACGCCTTTGGGTTCACCCATCGCAAGCCGTACGCCGATCTCGCCGTACCTACGGATACTGTTCATCAATCCGGCATTCCACAGGATCAATACCATCGCAAAGATGAATGCCGCAGCTAAAACATACCCAACTATTTTTGAAAAGGATATCATAATACCGAACTGGCTTTGTTCTGCCAACAACCGCATGGTTAGCGAGTACTGATCAGTTTTTTTGTAGTTATCAACATTAAATTTTTCTTTCATCACCGCCAATACAGGTTCAACATAATTCATATCCTTTGTAAACCCCAGAATTTCACCCGCGCTGTCTTCCATCTCGAGCATATACTGCGCATCGGCAATATCCGTAATAACAGCCCTGCGGTCAAGAACATCGCTGCCAAACCGTACAAGCCCGGTAACCGTAAAGTTTTGCATTGCCATACTTCCGTAGATAGTAGAACTTATCAGCGTTGCTTTATCCCCGACCCTTACCCCCAGTTTTTTTGCCAGTATTTCTGATAACAACAACTCATTATGTTTTTTAGGCAATACACCAGCAACCACGCATTTATTAAGGCTCAATAACCCAACCTCGGGTGTGTCTTTCCCGAGAAGGTTGACTGCCATAGCGTACATCGGCATCTGTACCCGTGTTTCACCGTTTTTGTCAGGAATATCAATTAACCCGCCGAACTTGATCCTCGGTGCCCAGGTCATTGACGGATACTCGGTTTCAAACTTTTTCACAAGTTTTGTAACCCCGCTTACTGCCAAATCATTAGGTAACTGCTCCGCAAGTTCTTTATACCCGTTAGTAGTAATTTTTACATGCCCGGCATCAAACCTCGCGCTAATATCTATCATTTCGTTAAACATCCCAGCCATCCAGCTATAAAACACTACTGTCAAGAAAACGCCGGAACTTATTGTGATTATAGGAAACAAACTACGGGAACGGTCCCTTAACAAACCCTTAATTATAAAACTTATCATGACACTTTCCCCCGTAACGCTTCCGTCGGGTCAAGTTTAGATATTTTCCGCGGAGGGATGTAACTCACGGTTGTTACCGTCATCATTATAATTAACACCGTACCCAATATTAACGCTGCGGGATATACTGGCAACAATTTCATCGCAATCGCGAATCCGTACTGACTGCTGTCCATCGGCATATCAAACCCGTGCTTCGCGGTATACCACATCAACGGCGTACCGTATATAAATCCCACAACAATAGCGAGCACTCCGTGCATCGCGCCTTCCATAGTAAACAACCCGATCACCGTTGACCGCTTGAACCCCAACGCCATAAGGGTCCCGATTTCCTTTTTCCTGCGGAATATCGACAGTATTTGTGTATCAAAAATACCTATTAACGAAAGTGCTAAAAGTATTACGTACAAAAACGATGACGTCTTCTTTTTCGCAGCGACAATATCATTTATTTCTTTCATCAACATATCCAATGAGTGAAACGTCCAGCCCGCAGGCGCAGGCGGGGATAACACTTTTTGACGAAGAATAACCATCGACGCATTGTTGTTAGTCCCCATAAGTTTTGACAACCGGCCGATACTCATCCATATCGTACCATTATCAATCGCAGGTACGTTGGTAACCATAACTTCTGCGATCTTTGCATCTACAGCGTCAAACGTCCCGTTTTTATCCCTAAACCTGATTGTAACCGTATCTCCGGGTTTAAACTTATTTTTTTCCGCCATCCTGCTTCCAACCATAACAGGTATCGCGTCACCACTGGCTTCCAACTTTTTTGTCGGTATCCGCAAGACAGTTTGGTTAGGATCGATCCCACGGATAAGAACAGGCTGCATTCTTCCCTGCGGGTAAATCATTGCGGGACGGAATAATACCGCCGCAGCATCGCCTGATTTTGTAAGTTTATCCAGTTCCTCCGGGAGTTTGCCAAAGCTATCGTCCCAGGTAACCGCGTCATACGGATCGTACGTATTAATCCAGTACTGCCCTCCCGCAACATCATCCTGCTGGGTATAATACGCGGACTGCTTCAACATTCCCGTGAACATTCCCTGATGAAATATTATTAAAACGTATGTAAACGACAACACCGCTACGCTTAACCACGTGCGCAAGCCCGCGCCAAGAACGTTCTTCAACGCCAGATTAAATATAGTTTTCATAAAATTACTATCCAGCCTTTTCGTCAGAAACAACTTTACCGTCAACCAACCGGATTTTGCGTTTCAGATGCGCAATAACCTTCTCATCATGTGTCGCAAAAATAAACGTTATCTTCAACTCGTCATTAAGCTTCACCATCATATCAAGGATGTTATGCGAGTTCTCGGCGTCAAGATTCGCGGTGGGCTCGTCCGCCAACACAAGCTCAGGTTGTTTCACAATTGCGCGTGCAACCGCCACTCTCTGCGCCTGCCCGCCGGAAAGCTGGCTTGGCCTTGAACCAATTTTGTCGGTCAGATGTACCCATTCCAGCGCAGCTAATACTTTTTTCTTACGTTCCGCCGGCGGAGTTTTCAGCAACAGCAACGGTAATTCGACATTTTCGTATACCGTATAAACCGGCAGGAGATTATACGTTTGAAAAATAAAGCCCATATGTTTATTCCGCAACAACGCTGCGTCGTTTTCTGACATTTTGCCAGTTTCTTTCCCGATAACCACAGCTTTCCCTTCACTCGGTTTATCCAAGGAACCTATTATATTCAGTAACGTCGTTTTTCCCGACCCGCTGGGGCCGACAAGGCCGGCAAACTCACCTTTTTCAAAAGCTAGGTTAATTCCGGTCAGCGCGTAAAACTTTTCCGCACCCATCGGATACGTTTTTGTCATTTGTTCAAGTGTAACAACTGGCATTTACTAATCCTCCCATGCATATCATAATCTTTTAATATCCACTGGCTTACATTATATCATCTTTTTTATTACTCCAACGAATCGTCTCCATTACGTGGTAATGTCTCAACCTTGACATGTTTTCATTGAAAATATATAATTATCTCAATGACATTAAACTATAGGACGGATAGATACTGGACATTATTCATGGTTCTGGAATAATTAAAACATGATGACAAAATCAAAACTAAAGTTTTTAGCTGGCTGGGACGTATGGATTGCTAGGCGTTCAACATCCGGCTTTATAAACGACTTCAAAACACTGTTTAACCAGATGTCCGGTTTTAATCTAAACGCAATCTGGATATGGGGTTTTCTCGATGATAAACACGGCGGAGTAGAAGCCGGTAAAGAGTTGATAAGCTATGCGCGTAGTAAAGAAATACTTCTATGTCCCGGAATAGGTGTGTACAGTTACAGCGGCGTATGGTGCCGAGGAAACCATCAATACAATCTAGAAACATATTTAGCAAAATATCCTGAGAGAACAGCAAAAATGAAAGTAACGTATCAGGATGTTCATCCGCTTCACTCTAAATTTGTTAATGCGTGCCCTTCAAACGAAGACAACCGTAAATGGATGGCCGAAGGAATCAAATGGTTCATAAACACGTTAAATCCTGACGCGGTATATTTTGAGACAGGTGATTATGGTGTTTGTGGTTGCGATAAATGTGTTGGTTTAAGTAATTCTGTCGCTAGTAAAATAAAAATACAGTTACCTATTTGGGAAGAAGCGCACAAAATAAACCCGGGACTTACGATATTCTGGAGTACGTATGTTAACTACGACAATTTATCACAAGAAGATACCGAAATGATGGAAAGAATACCTTCTTACGTATATACAATATGGACTGTCACAAGAGATTTTTATTACGATAAAATTGAAACAAGAAATCCTCTTCCTGAAGGGAAACATCTCGCACTTGCTCACGTGGGCGGAAGCACGCATTTTGAACTGCCTTACAATTCGCTATACCCTCGTTATTCTCTGCGGTTATTCCAGCCGCAGGTGAACGGGTTACGGATTTTAGCTGAAGCCTGTAAGAAAGAAAGATGGGACGGGATTCTGATACCAATGAGCGGGCTTGCTGATAGAACAGATAACGAACTTAATTACAGGATTGCCGGGAAAATGTTGGAGGCACAGGATTTTGATAGCCTTGCTGTTGAAGAAATAGAAAATATGTTCGGGAAAGGCGTGGGTACAAAACTGTTGGATATATTCTTGAAAATAGAGAAATTAGCCAAAACCCTAAAAAAATACTTTTTTTGGTTCCGAAGTTTTTATAACGTTCCCGCCACTCAAATGGGTTATACTTTCACGAAAGAATTGCCTGCAAAATCGGAAAGTATAGCAATAATAAATTTACAAAATATTTCTGCTCAGTTAAATGAAATTGCAAAAGAAGTACAAAAATGTAAACTTGAAATGTCTGTAAACGGGAAAGGCAAGATCTGTCAGGTCGAAGATTGGGTTAGCGAACAGGTATTGCTTACAACTCATGTTTATCCTAAGTTCATCGGGATACAATCTAAACGTGAACTGTCAGATGAATATATAAACGACCTTGAAAAACAAGTATTGTCTGACCCAGCGTTGAAACCTATAAAAATAGCTACCATGCGAATGTAAAGCGGATATCTTCCTTAAGGTCACTGGGCTGGACAGTTTAGGTGTTTTTACTAACCGTTTCCCGAAATTTGTATGATGTGGTTGTAGCACATATCATCACAAAATCCGAAGTCAGTTATTATAGATGGACGGGCATTACATCAGGATCGCAGCCATGTTATGATACCGTGCATCAATCCCTCGCCGCCCCGGCGCGCATTTTCAGGGGTGTCTCCATGTATATGAGTACCAAATGTCTCGTATAAACCAAACTCGTCAAGTAAGAATCGTTCAAAGTAACCTTTGGGCCGGATCGCTAAATCAGGACCGGCAGGCATCCACAAACCATTGGAATATTGTGCCACACCCTTTTTAATCGCTTCTCTCAACACAGGCGATGAGGTTAAGATACCATCGTATCCCGTATCTTTCGTAAAACATTGCTGGCCATGCAGTTTCCCTGCCAGTTTTAATCGGTATCCTTGCGCGACCCATTGCCGGATACCGTTCTTAACGTTTTCGATCTCACGCGGCGCGGGGGTGCAATGCCAATGCTTTCCTCCATACC
>JBBAAG010000005.1 GCA_041658405.1 Elusimicrobiota bacterium | reverse complement strand
CCCCGCTAAACATCAACGGCGTGCCTGTGTTTATCATTGTCATACCGTCAAGCGGGTACGATTGGCTGCCGTAGCATTGTTAACTTTCAGGACATGTGAGACAAACCAAGCGTAACGAGATGGAGACTTAAGAGAAGAACCCAACCTCATGGGGTTGGGCAAAAAAATGTTGAACCACTTGCCTGGAAACGGGTAAAATACCCGAAGAAACTAGGAGGCAAGAGTTATGGAAGAATTAAGAAAAGCACCGGAACCCGCAAACACACCGGAACCCGGCAGCACAGTAAAACTCATAAAACGCGTATACCGTAAATCCCAGACATACCACAGCGCAGAAGACAAGATCCGTATAGTATTAGAAGGCTTCCGCAACGAAACACCAAAGACCGACCTATGCCGTAGGGAAAAGATCCAGCCGTCGGTCTACTATTCCTGGCTGAAGACGTTTATGGAAGGCGGCAAGGCACGGTTAAAAGGCGAGACGTTAAGAGGCGCAACGGAAGACGAGGTCGAGAAATACAAGAAAGACAATGACGACTTAAAACGTCTGGCAGGCGAGCTGATGCTGGAATTAAGCCTGCTAAAAAAAAGTGTGCTTTAGCCCCTGGTAAGTGGTATCTTATGCTTACCTTGGAAGAAAAGCGTGAATTACTTGACCGCCTGAACAGTAGTGGCAACGGGCTGACAAACAAGCTCAATGAACTGGGCTTACCCAAAGCAACGTATTACCGTTGGCGCAACAGGTATGAGAAGTACGGGATAGAAGGGTTGAAGATGAAGCCAAAGACGCCGAATAATATATGGAACAAGCTCTCTGCAGCTGAACAGGAACGCGTTAAAGTAGTAATAAAAGCTCATCCTGAACTCAGTGCGCGGTTAATCGCAGTGAAGATAACTGACGAAGAAGATTTCTATGTCTGTGAGTCGAGTGTATACCGTATATTAAAATCCGAAGGGTTACTGCAACCCAGGGCAGTAGATATTCCCGCAGCACAGGAATGGAAGGTAAAGACCACAAAACCTGACCAGATCTGGCAATGCGATGCTACCAACTATTTTGTAGTAGGCTGGGGGTACTACAAACAAATAACTGCGTTAGACGACTATTCCCGCAACGTTGTGGCATGGGACCTTTACCCGGATGAAACGTGCAGAAGCATAAGCTGGACGATAGAGAAAGCTGTGGAAGAAGCCAGGAAACTCGGGCATTTGAAGGATGGTAAAGCTCCGATGTTGTTGTCTGACAACGGGTCAGGGTTTAAAGCCAGTGAACTGGAAATTATGCTAAGCATGCATGGTATTCACCATATTTTCGGTAAGCCGTACCATCCGCAGACACAGGGTAAGATAGAACGGTTCCACCGTAATATTAAGGGCGAGGTATGCCTGATAGTATATTGCAGCCCGGAAGAACTCAAAGCGGCAGTAGCAAAGTCTATTGACCGGTATGTTCATACGCCGCATAAAGCGCATAAGAACGTGTGCCCGTTAGATGTTTACATGGGCAGGAAGGAGGAAGTATTAGAAAAACGCAGGATTAAAAAACAACTGACTTTGGAACGCAGAAAAAGGTATAATTCAGGAAAAGGTAACGGCAGTGGTTCAACTGATGAGGTCTCCAAGTAGAATGTTAAGTTTTGTCTCATTACGCCTGAATGCTAACACATTCCAGACCGGTCCCTCTCCTTTCCAATAATTAATCGGGTCATTTGTCAAAGTCTGCCTGCCATGGACAAATATTATTGGATGATATTTTTCGCTTTTCTCAATGGAATATACATGCACTGAGGACAATAGTACCATAAACAAAACAACAACGCATCTTTTCACGGTTATCCTCCTTAAGACTATAATAATATTTTAAAACTTACCCGCGCGCCTACAGAATCATCAAACGGTACTTTGTCAACTGAACCCAGCGACTTTTTGTAGTTTATTCCTATACCAACCCTGTATTTTGACAGTATTGCAAGGTTATATTCCATACTTACAACTGCTGACGGTAATACCTGCCCTATGCATATTTTGTTAGAACTATATTCTCGCCATTCGTACCCGCTCATTTTTACTATGTCATTTAACAGGATGAGGTTGTCCAACCCTAGACCCAACGAAAAATTGTTGGCCTCACTGCCAAAATGTTTCTTTAGTATTACCGGTATACCCGCAAAATCCATCCTCTCTGATACCAATATTTTTGTGAAGTATGTTGCTGAAATACTATAATTCCCGTAAGTTAACCCTGTTTCAACCCCTAACCCCTTCATTACCCATAGTTCTGTTAACCCTCCTAAAGAAATGAAACTGCCGATACCGGTGATATTAGCATTGCTTAACAAACTGTAGTAATCCGTGTGAAAATCAAACACATTGCCTCGCACTACTGCGTCAGATGACAACGTAGTGTTTGAATACTCAGTAACAAAGTATATATTGTTAAACACTTTATCCATTTTTTCACCTTTAAGTTTGGTAGAAATGTTTAACAGGTTAAGTTTTACAAAATAATCGCCCAAAAACTCGGTCTTATTCAAAAACTTCCCTATTCCCAGCTCAAAATCAATATCCAATCCCCCTCCCCAGTTTGTTTTATACCCTATAAATACCGGTATGCCAACTGCTACCCCATCTTCGTTTACAAGATCTCTAGTTCGGTCTTCCATATACGTATTTGTATAAACATAATATCTTGACCACCAAAACACGTCATAATAGAACAATATTGTACCGGTACCAAAATAAAATCCGTATGGCAAATTCCACTTCTTTGTAAGTCCAATATTTAAAAATTTACCATCTACAAACATTGAGATAATACCATCTTCATTTTTAGTTTCATAATACGTATAGTACGATAAAAAAAATGTGCATAATTTATTTTCTAAAAATATCTCATAAAACCAACTTAACGGTATTCTGTTGCCGAATGAATTAGGGTCTTCAGTGAACACCGTTTCTGTTTTTCTGTCATAATAATCAATTTTGTAGTAATGATTAGGAGGCACATGAAATCCCTTTAACGTCATCATTAAAGCTGGAAGTCTTACACCGATGTTTATTTGTTCAGTGAAAGTACTGGTATCCTTTTTTATTTGATAATCAATAGCGTTAATTTGTTTTGCACAATACAGAGAGAAAATAGAAATACAAATCATAGTTGTTAAAACTTTGTTTATGACAATATTCGGTGTAACTTGTTTTTTCACAACCCCTCCTGTTCAGGACTGGTTATCGGAGTGTCGCGCCGTGTCATCAGAGAGTTACATACATTAATAAATAGTATATCCTTACTTAATAAGACAGTTGAAATGTAAAAAACGCTCATTTTATTTTTCCTAAATCCTACAAACTATTTGTTTAATCAACAACTTTTTACGGCGTTTACTGCGTACGGCTGGTGTTTGATTTGATTATACTGTAAATTACCCCGCCATTTTGACCCACTTATTAACATCCAATAATGACCAGTCGCTTACTTATATTTAGCGTCCAGGTTATTATACATACCCCTGGGTCATAATTCGATGCTAAACTGGGTCAAATTTGGATGCAAACTCACATGTATATTACACTTTTTTTAACGAAATCGCTTCACCAGGGCACGCAGCAACATTTTTTGGGATACACGTCCCGCAGCCAATACACTTCTTAGGGTCAATCTCCCAATACTTAATCTTCCCGTTTTCTTCGCGAACAGGGTAATACGCGAACATCGGGCAAAGGTCCATCGCCTGGCACTGTCCTTCCTCATGGAACCCCGGTGTTTTTTGCTTACACGCACGGCATTTAGAATGGTTAATCACAGCAACGTATTTCACATGATCAGTTTTCCACCGTTTTTCCGTTGCGGGTTGGCGTAACTCATTCGCTTTATTCTTTAACTGATCCACTGACGATATTTCAACCCCATACTTTTGTTTTGAAGTACGGCTTAGGTGCAGAAGCCCAGCCGCTAACCCGCCGATGATACGTTTATACGTATGCCTTATACCTACAGTATAGAATGAGGACACAATTTCTACTTTCCCAATATTTCCGCTGCTGATAACACTGATAACATCCTTACCGGTATACACCCCGCCGGTAAAGGTTGCTTCATACTTTAACCCCGTGTTTTTGGATAATAAATGCAGGTACCTCGAACTTTTCCATCGATGCCCCGGGCCAGAGTATCCCGAAGGTACTGTTTCTAATGACAGAGGGAACACATGATCCCCGAGCTCGCGGTTAAAACATATAAACCGTGCAAGCTTATCTACGCTTTTCTCCTGAAGTTTTACCGCGATCGTACCCATGACATCCATCATCGCAGCGGATAATTTTGGCGTGATCTTAACCTTCTCCCCAAGCCCGTGTTTATCAATTACTTTTTGGCATAACACCGTGGTATCAACCACGGAATTTACTAGAAAGTTAAAATATTCATCCACTTTTTTCATGTTAAACCCAAGGTCAACAAATAATACGAAGTACGGAGGGAAGTCCAGCCCGATTTCTACATCCACGCCGGTAGCTTCTACATACTTCTTGATAGATTTCGCTATTTTATCAGTGGTATTCACCCACTCACCTGAACGGTCACCTTCTTTTTCTGTTACCAACGGTTCCGGCCCGATCATTGACGGTGAAAACCGTAGTTTATACTTCTCCGCCACTTTCGTTGCGGGTAATAACACTTTTTCTATATACTCATCAACCTTATACTTACTTGCACGCTCGCCGGTAAGAAACATCGGCCAGTCAAGGATTTCTTTATCCGGATTCCACACATTACCCCGTGACTCAGAGATACACGAAGCATCACCTTTTTCGGATTCACACACCAAAGTTTTTAGCCCGACAAACGGGATCCCAATCTTTGCAATGTTCTCAACCTGCAACCCGGTTTGGGAATACGTTGCCGGTGCAACCCCAACGGGTAATGCGAGGTACGACGTAGTCCCGACATTAATCCCAAGATCAATCCCAAACTCTTTCTTAATGGCACGCCTGAAATCTTCCGCCCGGGTATTTGACTCAACTTTTACATCCATCATTTTCTCTAGGAGCTCATCAATTTTCTTAAACTCTTCCGGAGTAACATCCAACTGATGAGTTTCAATCTCGTACTGATAATCCTCTAAGAACGTTTTAGGTTTTTGGAACGGCATAATGCAAATACTTTCCTTTCCGCAATAACTATTTCTTTATGGTTTACAACCCCACCGTAATGTTTTAATCTCAAACGGTTTAAGGTAAATACTTAATTCCCCATCGGGCGATACTTTATGTTCCACACACTTTTCTTCCAGCATATTTGTCTCAACCACACTACTCACCGGAATGTTAAACTTCAAATTCACCAGCCCACCTGTTTTAAACGCATCGTATAATCTCAGTATGAACCCATCCCCATCCTCCGCACGTTTAAGACTTTCTAAAATAACATTATTTTGCTTTACTTTAACTATACTATCAAACAAAACTGAACATTTTGTTGTTACCCGCTGTTCAATTACGGGAACATTAAGTTCATACGCCGGGCGGATAACAGACTCTACGGAGAACGCGCATGCATGGGGTACCAGTGCGTATGTAAAAACATGCCGGCCTTCATCACCCCGCGGGTCAGGACGACGCCCGGACTTCAACAGGCTCAGTCTTATGTCACTCCCCAAAACACTGACGCCATACTTTGAATCATTAATCACTGCAATACCAAATCCTGTCTCCGAAAGGTCTACCCATTTATGGCAGCATACTTCAAACCTTGCGCGGTCCTGCTGGAGGTTCTCATGTACCGGGCGTTCAACGTACCCATACTGTATCTCATGCTTAGCATTATCAGCAAGGATATCAAGTTCAAACCCTGCTTTTAAAAGTTTATGCTTTTCCTTCCAGTCAACCTGAGTTTCGAAATCCACCTGTGCACTCTCTGCGTGGAATACCATGTCCTGTAATAACACAGAATTATCCCCGAGTTTATACTCACTGCGTATCCTCAACTGCACAAGCCCGTTTGATACAACTTCGCGTTTGACCAGTTTATCCTGTACCTGCATTTTTAAACGTTGTTCACGGTCAATATCCCAGTTATCATAAGTATCCGGTATATCCTCGCCTAACCACAACGTATTCAACGCACCACCGGGTTTTACAATCTCGCGTCCTGACTTCTTATCGATAAACGACGTTATCCTTCCAATACCGTCAAAGGTAATGGTTGCATAGGGAGTTTCAACCTTGTTATTCTCAACTTTGAATACCGACTGCTCCTGACCCCTCTTTTTTGTGAAGGTAACAACGCGCCCGCCTAACGCCGGGAAGTTAAGCCCTGTGATAGCCAACTTTTTCTTCCCTTCAATATCCTCAACCCATTGCGCATTAACGGTATCAGCATCAGGATACATACCATCCTTCGCGGTGGTAATACAAAGTTCACCCTGACGTACCCAGCTTAAACTATTGAGGACTAACACACTCTCCCCGCTATCATCTTCACCTTCCTGTGTGTTTGACAACACACGCATGGCCTGTGCTGCCAACCCTTCAGCTGAATGAATAATCTGCTTAAACGCATCCACCGCTTCATCATTAACCTTTGCGATTGACGACCCGGGAAGAATGTCATGGAACTGGTTTACTAACAACGCCTTCCATAGTTTCGTAAGTTCTTCCTTCGGATACTTTACTCCCCGCAGTTGTGCGAGTGTACACACAAACTCCGCATTCCTTAGCGCTATCTCCGCCTTGCGATTACCTTTCTTTACTTCCGAGATAGACGTAAGGGTTCCTCTATGGAACTCAAGGTATAACTCACCGGACCATGCCGGTAAGTCTTTTAGTTCATCCCGTACGCCATTCATAAACTTACTCAGGGTCGTATACCCAGTCTTAGGACACCCTTCGAGGTTGGTGATCCGCCTCGCGAATTCTATATCTTCAGCTACCGGCCCACCTCCGCCGTCACCATGCCCAACCGGCGCGAGGTACCTATCCTGCACATCTTTATGCTGTACCTCATTCCACCGTTTTGATAATCCTTCGATACACCCTTCCCCGTGATGCAAATGGTTAAGATGCGTGATAACCTCTGATCCATCAATCCCTCTCCACCTGAAAGTGTCATAAGGAAACCGCGTAGTATCGTTCCAACTCATCTTTGTGGTACAAAAATAGTGTACGTTACACCCCTGCAGTATCTGGGGTAACGCAGCAGAATAGCCAAACACATCGGGCAGCCACAGCGTGTCAGATGTGTAACCAAACATCTCGCGGGTAGCGGTTTGCCCAATCAACAACTGCCGGATAAACGCTTCTCCTGACGGTATATTACAATCCGGCTCAACCCACATTGCACCGTTAGGCTCCCACCGCCCTTCCTTAACTCTTGAGAGGATAGCCTCATATATTTTGGGATACCGTTCTTTCATCACTGCAACATGATACGGCGCGGTTTGAAGAAATATAAACTCAGGGTACTGGTCCATCAGGTTTAATACAGACGAAAACGTTCTTGCGCATTTCCGCCAGGTTTCTGAGATCGGCCATAACCATGCGGTATCTATATGCGAATGCCCTATCAGCCCGATAAACGGCGTGGTATCGCCATTCTTCGCTGTGAGTAAAGGCTTCATAACATCCCGGGCATAAGCAAGTTTTGGACGCCACTGGTGCTCATCACATTCTTCCGGCATAGCGAAAACTATCTCAAACACTTTCGCTAAACATCTCATAAGATTCGCACGGCGTAAACTATGTTCTTCAACTACACCGGCAACCTGGCGTAATACTCGTAAGTCATACACAAACGCAGTAACATCTTCACGTTCGAGATACACACTGATACCATTGAATACCCTGCATCCGGGAGACGGCACTTCCTTGATCTCATCAGGACGGCACCCAACCTGCGGATGCCCGGTATAAGCTTCAAACGCGAGATGGTATATTTTAGACGTAACCCCGGGATTCGCCATTGCAACATACTGATGGTTATTATCAAACACGCCTTTGAACATACCATCAACGATAAATAACGTTTCCCCACCGGTTTTTGCTGTGATAAACACCTTTTTCCCGTCACATGTATCCGGAAGTTTGATATCACCGCGGAACCACGCTGACTTCCAGCTATCACCCCAGCGGGTACCAGGACTAACAGGTTTCCAGTCAAGCACTTTCCCGCCGTTAGGTTCCATCACAAAGTGTTCAAATGTTTCGTATATCTCTGCCGGTACATCACAAACTTTTTGGTACCTCAGCAACGAGTACCTTTTTTCTATCTGCACAATTTTATTAATAACCTTTTTGCTGATTAACATCTCAAGCTACCTCTTAATCCTTAAACCGATAAACCTTTTCCCCGGACCCGTAATATATATAACCCCCGCAACTGACCGGCCCGGAAACCTTTACTTTCGGATCTACTGTATTATGCAAAATCTTAACACTATAATCTTTTGTATCAACCTCAAAAATATTACCCGATGTAGCACCCAAGATTCTTCCATCTGCAGTATTCACCAATCTCCACACCCCGCCGGAGAGAGAGTGTGCGTCATTCCTGTGGACCACTTCACGTGTACGCGTATCCACTACTGCGAGTTTCCGTATTTTATTAGCTTGATACATTAAAACTATACGCCCGGGTTCAGCTAATGCGATACCATCGATACCATAAACATTAGATGTATCAAGCTTTACTTCCCACGTGATAGTACCTTTATCAATATCAAATGCCAATAAGGATGCATTCTCTTCTAACGGTTTACGGTTACCTATATGCGTAGTCGTCCCGCAGATATGCAGTTTTGTTGCTGGATCGTATACCGCACAAGAAAGCCCGTAGTTCATAACCGCAGCATCGTACCTGCGGGTAACTTTACAAAGTTCAGGGTCAATCTCTGCGATACCGCTGGTAGTATTCCCGTAATCGGTAATACCGAATACATAAATTTTACCGTCAACGAGGTACATTGTCCGTGGGCGCATATAGCAATTCCCGAGTGTAACAAAATTATACGGATTATTCTCTGGCTTAGCTCCCGGGTTCCACGGTTTTGCCGGATCGTAAAGCGAAATCACGCCATTGCCGTATGACGCGGTAAACATTTTGTCTTTATAATTAGCGAATGAATACACCTGTGCCGCGGCATTATTTATCCCGAGATACTCAACCCCTTTTTCTTTTATACCGTCGTCATACCTAAACATCGCAAGGGGTAACGCTGTTGACCCATAAACCTTTTTATCCGGCCCTTCTGTGATTTCCATAATAGTAACGCCGTCACCGGAATAGTTGAACCTAAATTTCTCCGTAACGCCGGTGGTAGGATTTTTTAATGTATAATCACCCTCGATCCCGGCACCGGCAACTATACGCCCGTCGGAAAGAGTTATAGGATGGTACACCTGTGAATTGAATGGTTTAACATTTTTCGCTTCTACCATTTTATACTCATCAGTTACCTGGTACCAAGTTTTTCCAATACTCGCATAGGTATTCCCATCAGCATCCGCTGTGATTGAAGAAAAACCGGACTTACCTTTAAGTTCACTGGGGAGTATGGAAGTAAACGTTGCGCGTTTAACGTCATACACTACGACATCCGCCTCTTCGATCCCGGTCCCGCAAAGAATATTACCATCCCGCATCTTCGCAAGTGTGCGGAGGTATGTGTTTGTACTATGCGCGCGGCCGCAATCGTTAAACTTCTTAGTATACGGGTCATAACTTATAAGTTTGCATTTAGGAAACGTACAAAAATATATTTTCCCGTCATCCCCGATCTCCGCTTCCCACACGTACTGTTCGGTTTCAACCGGCTTCCCAAGGTTTACGATCCCGAGTTCAGGTTTTGCAGGGTCAAACTCAAAGAAGTACGCTTCGTATGTACTCCCGAAAAACATTTTTTTTACGCCAGGATGCCAGATGAACCCGCGGCAAAGCGACCACTTATCCTTTGACCCTTCCGGCATCGGAGGGTTGTACCTTATAGTTTTCATAGTATCCGTATTCACAGCAATTACAAAAAACGGGTTTGATATCTGCCCGAAGTTAAAGTATATAGTTTTCCCGTCAGGCCCGACGATATACGAAGGCGAACCGTACAACGCTGCGATCTTTGCGCCAATACCAACAAATTCTGCGTTAACACTTATTGCTGTACTCATCATTAATACTCCTAACAACATCATAACCTTTTTACTTAATTTTATACGTAACATACTTGTCCTTATCTTAATCACTATAATTTCATACGCATCAAATACTTACCCTCACCCCAATAAATGTAACCATCCATCGCAGTCAAGCCTTGAATACCATACTTTTCAGTATTATATAATGTTTTTATTTCAATACCATCATCGATATCAGCACAAATAATTTCTTTCTCAGTATTTGCGTATACACAACCTTTATACGCAGTGACAGAAATAACGGTTTTACCTTTAAGCTGTAAAACAATGTTTTTAGTTAAACATTTGTTCGATACGGTATCATAAACAAATAGTTCGTATAAACCCGTACTCTCATCAGCCGTAGAAGATTTTTTTAATCCATACCCCGAGATAACAACAATTTTTCCTTCAACAGGTGATGTTACAAATACAGACACCGGCGGTTTTTCGGTTAACGACCTTGGGCTATCCTTCCATAAAACTTTCCCCGTACCGATATCCACTCCAGCAACTACCGCCACTTCTGGTGGTACCCCAACTTTTTTTCCTATATGCCCGACGTACGTACTTGAACCTAAGAACCATTTTTTAGTTAACCCGTCATAAGCAACGGACACCACGCTTTGGTTTGGAACTATCCCAATATACTTAGCGGTCACGGTGCAGCTACTCGGATCAACGACTGCAAGCCCGCCTTCGGGTTTACCATAATCCGGTGAACCGGTAACAACGACTTTGTCTTCACCACATTGCATTACACGGGGACGCATAAAGTTCGGGCCAAGTATTGCGAACCGGTACGGGTTTTGAGACACTTCGGCTCCGGGGTTCCATGGTTGAACGGGATCGTACCGCCATAACGCACCGTTTTGGTATACCGCTTCGAACAGTTTCCCACCCCAGTTAGCGAATGAGTATACTTCAAACCCCAGGTGATTGCCTAACCGTTCAATCTTTTCTTCCTTTGGGTTATACCTAAATATGTACAACGGCAATATTGTACTCCCATACACCTTCCCGTCGGGCCCGGGAGCAAGCGCGAAGATATCAACCCCGTCTCCGCGGATGTCTATATTAACAATTTCTGCTTTCTTACTAACTGAATCATAAATCCTAATTGAGGAAATGTTAGAAACAATTTCTACTGTTCTGCCGTCATATAATGCGGTTGGATAATACTTTTCATATCGTCCCGGTTTATTATCCGTTTTCTTTACTTCGCCTTCAGGTGTAACAATATACACCCTACCGCCAACATTAAACAAAGTTGACCCGCTGGAAGTATAGTACACCTGTGAAACTCCAGCTTCCCTCTTTACTTCGGAAGGACGTATTGATGTAAACACTTTTCTCAGTGGGTCGTAACACACAACATCGTTATCATCCGCGCCGGTGCCCATATACACCCGGCCATCGTGACCAACTGTCATTGAACGTATGTACTTATTCGTAGGATGAGCTTTCCCAAGACAAGTTAACGACCCTATATTAACGTCATAAGCGTAGAGGCTACACCCGGGAAATGAGCCGAGGTAGAGTGTTCCGTCCCGTCCAACTGCCATTGCCCAAATATACTCTTCTTTATCCCCAACTTTTGAAATGTATTGCACACCGAGATCCAACCTCGCAGGGTCGAGGCACATCAGATGCGCGGTTGGCATCGTACCGAAAAATAACTTTTTCACTCCGGGATGCCAGATAACTGTTGCGCGGTCCCACTCACTCCCGGGTCCGGCTTCCGGTGGTTTATATATATTTTTAACCGTTCCATCAACCGCGCATTTCGCAACGATAAACCGTTCCCCCGCCTGCCCGCAGGGAATGTATATATCACTGCTTCCCGGCACAACAAAGGTGTCGTACAACGTTACAGCATCCGATGCAATGCCAAGATTTTCTACCATTTTATCCTCTGCATTTATATTCGGTATAAACAACAAGTTTAACAATATTGAAAATAATAGAATATACATAGAAGTTTGTACTTAAACAAAATATCCTTTTCTATCTCAGCGGTTTCGTTTTTTTCAATGGGGGCAGATAATTATCGGATGTTATCACACTTTTCCCGGTTTTCCCTTCTAATTCCAATCGCGCTTTTTTTGCTATCTTGCCACCTGATTTACAAACCTCTTTGTTTTCGGGCATACCCGTGGCATTTACACTTTCTGCAATTTTGCGAGTTGATAGTTCTGCAAGAGCGGTGAATATAAGTTCGGCTTCGCTCATGTGATCACGCAGATTTTGTGTTTTAAGCCCTTTGATATCTTTGTGTTTCTTAACCGAAACACCACTCCATTCCCGATGAATGATATTGGTCAGAATAGCGTACTCATTTTCTTTAGTTATTTCATGATTTTGCCAGTAATCAGTAAGTTTGTTCCGGGTTTCCTGCCCCATCATACGTTGTTGAATCCATTTTTCGCTTCTACCGTGCCGCTGCCAGTATTCACGGGCACGGTCAAGCGAACGGGCCGGGTCGTTCATATCCTGCAGGCGTTCATACCCAACCTTTGCAAGCCATAGTTTAAAAGGTTCTGCTTTTGATGAAGGTATAGATTGTATAATTCGCAAAAGCCCTTCCACATTGGCGGTATCTGTTACTCTCATTCTTCCATCAGTTGCTTTCATTTTCAACTGTCGACAAATTGTCGACAGTTCGATACCATCTTCACTTTTAACCCTAATTTTCATCTTAAACCAGTAATCACGTGGATTAACACTATCAGTCAATGCTCCAACAACATCAATTACCGAAAAATACCAGGTTTCATTTTTTTCGTCGTAATGACGGCGAATTTTGTAGTTCTCAAACACTGCTAATGCATTATTACTCATCTTCTTCCCCTCCCATTTCCTATACTCAACCCATTCCCCATACGATATGTCATCTGTCGTAGTACCGGTACAAACACGCGCCAACTGCGAAATACAAATAGTCTTGATACTTTACAACCCCTTGGCTGGCAATGTTATTATCAGAAAATTCCGCGAGTACTGTAAGTTCATAACTCTTTGGGTCGATTACAAACAGTTCGCGGTTACTCGCACAATATATTTTCCCATCTGAATCAACAAACGGCGTAACTTTTGGCCCGGTTTTCAAAGGAACAACTTTGTCATTCATAACAAACCGTTTCCCCACAGCGTCGTAAACAAACATTTTTGTTACCTTACCGCTATACTCCGTCATCAACCCCACAACTTTCCCGCCGGCAATCGTTGCCATCATCATAACAGAGCCCACCGCAGTTTTTTCGCCGGTACTAAGTTCAGTTTCATACTCCACCTTTTTTGTCTCGGGGTTAAACACAAACATCTTCGCGTATTTTGTGAGATACTTCCGGTGGCCAATCGCAACACTTGTCCCGCCGTAGATACGTTTAGTAACCGGTTCGTAAGTTATACACTTAATACTTTGGTTTGATATTACCGGTACAATTTTATCGATAACTTTTTCGGTTACCGCATCGATCACCGCGAGCCCGCCGTTGTCAGACCCGTAATCCGGCGTACCTGCAATATATATTTTATCCCCAACGGTAATCATACTTAATGGCCGCATAAACTCGCCGCCAAGGTCCATTTTATCTTCGGAGTCCGTCACTCTGCGAGGATTGTACTTAATTCCTTCTCCCACGTCCGAGACGAACGTACGGCCTAGGGGATAAGTAGCTTCAAACATCTTATTTTTGTAGTTTGTAAAACAGTACACTTCCGCACCGAGATGCACCCCGAGGTACTCGCTAACATTTTCAGCGGTTATATATTTGAACATCGATAACGGCAATATGGTACTACCATAAATATTATTATCCGGTCCCAGAGTAATCGCGTGAATAGCAATCCCGTCGCCTTCATACTCAAACTTTATACGGTCACGTTTACCCGTGACGGAATCTTGCAGAATATAAAAACCAATTGGGGACGCTTCTACGACTTTCCGCCCATCAGCAAGCGTGGCAGGGTAGTATACCGGGTTTCTTTCAGTATTATACTTCCCTTCGACAAACTCGTTCTTCTCGGTTATCAGGAACGTTTTGTTGTCTACAATAGCAACAATCTGGCCGTCAACGTTTTTTAATACCCTGGCATGTCCCGGCATTTTGAACTCCTGTGGAAGGATTGACTGTGTTTCCCCTGTTTTTGGATCACAACAAACAATTTCTTTCACATCAATTCCTGCGCCGGCATATATTTTACCGGTTGATGATGATACAGCAACGCTATTTGCATACTTATTTTTATCACTTACCACGCAAACATTTTTTGCAGTATTATCATACGGGTTGTACTCAATAACCTTACATCCGGGATACGTGCCAACATACACTTTCCCGTCGGGACTTACAGCCATATCGTTGAGGTACGTTTCAGTAGTATCTACCCGCAGTAAAGGTATCAACCCTTTCTCCGGTACAACAGGGTCGAACTCGAGTATCCACGCTTCACCGGTAGTACCGAAGTACCATTTTTTGCGTTCAGGATGCCACGAGTACGCACGGGATATCTGCCACTTCCCATCCTTATCTGTCGCCGGCGGAGTGTACTTGTTAGCGACGCCATCAGTACTCACCCCGATTAAAAACATGTTGTGCTTGTCCAGCTGCCCAAAATTGATGTATACCGTCTTCCCGTCAGGCGATACGAAGTAACCGTAAACGTTCGCTACTTTCGACTGTACCCCGAGATTCTCGAACTTATTATGGTTCATCTCTACTCCTTCCAAGTTTAGTGTACCACATGACGTGAGAATAATAAATACAAGAAGTTGCCTAAACATTTTTTGTTCTAGTACCCCCATCGCACACCGGTTTGTAAAGTGTGGTCCTGATACTCACGATATGTATTACCTGTATCTTTATTGGAATCCCGAGAGTCGTAGGTATACAAAATATACGTTTTCACGTTCTTATGTACTTGCCACGAGAGTTCCAGATCCGCGTTAAAATAGTTTAGAACAAGTTTCGGGTTTGGTCCTGCAATAGGAACGTCTACAATTTTATATTGATAGCTTTTATATTCTACCGCAGCGCTTAACTCCAGGTTTGTTAACATTATATAAAACAGTTTTATATACCCGCGGTTGCGGTAATACGTATAATAGTCTTTGAACAAATCCATCCGCGCTTGAAAACTATACCCAACTGTAGTTTTGATATTCTGTAACCACTGACTATCCAGTTCTAGATTGCCAGTATGGTAGTCCCATTCGCGGATAGGGTTGGTATTAAGCTCTTTCCCATTTTCATCGCTTGCAAGGTACTTACTATACTTACGTTTCGAATATTCGTATATGAACCTTAAAGATTTGTATATCGCCTCAACACTTCCCTTGTTTTCCTGGTAATCCAACGACATAATTCCCGGAGTGTCGTCATAATCTTTAGTTAGTGTATCATATACCGCACTGAATTCTAAGCTTTTTGAATACTGATAATCTATCCTAGGTTTTATACCAATTTGTTTGTATGCATAAATTGTTTGTAAAGCTTCACCAAGAATGTTAGTTCCGCGGTCACGGTTGTTATCAAAATCCGCAACAACATAAAACCGTAACTTTTTATCCAAAGTTTTCCTAAATTCAATACTTAGCTCATTTTTATCTTCATTCACTACAGAAAATGAAGAGTATTTACTTGCGTACCCCGTATACTCTATTTTAAGTTTATTATCACCCCAATACTTCCTTAGTTTTAACTCATATTTGTAGGTATAGAAAACATCATTTTGTGGAAATATTATGCCGGTTGAGTTTTTCTCAGGACTGCGATGCACATTACTTTCATCGCCAAACCTTATATCCACAAAAGGTTCGAACTTTAATACATTGGTATCAGCCTTTTTATTAACTATTTTCGTTTTTGCAGCAAAGGCGGATGAGCTTATTAATAATAACACTACTATGTATACTATTGTAATGCCGCGATATTGCACGGTTGTCATTTTAATTTACTCATTGCAGCCTTTGCGCTTTTATTATTTGGATTCAATTCCAGCACTTTTTTATAAAGTTCCGCTGCTTGTGAGGTTAACCCTTTAGCTTCATCAAGTTGTGCGAGCCGTAATAAGCTAAACTCATGATTCTGGTTTATTACCAACGCAGCACGATAATATTTCTCGGCTTCGCCTACATTATTTTGTTCATTATACGCTTTCCCCAGCCAGTATACCGGCCACGGGTTTTTGGGAAGCTCCGGTATGGACTTACGGTAATACTCCATTGCGCTATTCAAATCGTTAAGTTTATGGTACTGCCTGCCAATTTCGTATACCACAAGAAAATCTGCGGGATCAAGGCTCGACGCTGTTTCTAAAGCAGTTAATGCAGCTTTATGATCTCTCAAATCATCGGATACTTCAGCTAATCCCAGCCATCCTTTTACGAACTTCGGCGCAACCCGCGTAACTTTTTCGTACTCTTTCCTTGCATCCTCTTTCTTCCCAAGCTTAAATATCTGCAACGCATAGTTGAAGCGTAAAGAGTAATCATTCGGGGTTTCCTCCAACGCTTTCTCATACATAACTACCGCTTTTGCAGTATCGCCTTTGTTGCTGAGTAATGATCCCAAATTATTTTTTGCAGCAGTATGTGCAGGATCGTACTCTATTGCTTTAGTATACGCTGCAATTGCTTTCTCTGTGTCACCAACTTTTTTATATGCCAAACCCATGTTAAACCACGCGGAGGCATAGCCAGGGTACAGTTTCAGTACGTTTTCATATTCCTTTATTGCACCGGTATAATCGTTTTTCTTTGCCTTGATAACAGCGAGGTTCATCAACGCTTTCAAATGCTTTGTGTCATATTCCAACACTTTGCGGTAACACTTCTCTGCGTCATCAAACTGTCCCTTTTTCGCGTAAATCACGCCGCTGTTATACCACGCTTCGATATAATCGGGCTTATACTTTGCTGCTGAAACAAAACAGTCCAGCGCGGTATCCGCGTTATTATCATCTAAATACGCGATGCCCATGTTATAGTACGCAGTATAATAATCAGGTTTGTACTTCAACGCTTTTTGGTAATATACCACAGCGTCTTTTGGCTTCTTCATCGCTTTGTATACCACCCCTAGGTTAACCAAAGCTTCAGGATAATTACCGTTCAACATTGTTATAGCTTTGTTATAAAACTCAATGGCTTTTACATAATCCTTTTTCGCATGAAAAACTTTCGCGAGGTTAAACAAATCTTCAGGTGCAGCGGTATCTTTATTCACAAGCGACTGGAACAATTCTTCTGCTAATACAGTTTTTCCCTGGTCAATATACAACATCCCTAGATTATACTTAGCGCTGCGATACTCAGGGAAATATTTAAGCGCTTGTTTATAAAACTCTTCCGACTGCCTAGCGCGTCCTTCGTTTTTGTATAGTACGCCGAGATTGTAGTACGCCGGCGCGTAGTCGGGTTTTAACTTCAAAACTTTTTTATAGATTTCCTCTTTTTTCTTTCTATTCCCTACTGAGTCCGGTAATAACGATGCGAGGTTCATCCGAGGCGCTATGTAGTCAGGTTTGAGATTAATTGCCATATTGTAATACCGTTCCGCAGTTTTCATATTTTTTGCATCAGCAGCCAATACTCCGAGGTTATTATATGCAAACGATTGTAACCTCCCGCTGCTAAGCTCTACTGTTTTAACAAACATTTTCTCCGCGTCCCGCGTATTTTTTTGTTTTACATACAACGCTGCAAGATCGTAATATGCAACAGCATAGTTCGGACGTAACGCTATCGCGCTGCGGTAAGAATTTTCCGCGTCAGTGAACTGATTTTGACCTGTATATAACAACCCGAGGTTTACAAATACCGGCGCATAGGACGGCGCAAGTTTGGATACCTTTACAAACTTTTCTTTTGCCGTATCATACTGTTTCATGTGCAGTTCAATCACACCGAGGTAGTTCAGGAGGTACGGGTTTGCACCATCTTTTTTCAGTAACGCTGATATCAGTTTCCCCGCGGATTCGTATTTTTTGTCAGCGTAATACGTTCTCGCTTGTTTAAACACGGGGTTAGCTTCAAACTCCTGCCCATACTCTACCTGCGGGTCAGTATCACCATCCTGGTCGTTTACGCTATAACTTACCCCTTGGCCAGGTTGCTGGTTGGTGATTACCACTACAGTTGGTTTATTACTAAGATCTACCGCAATTTTCTGGAGGTACAGAATTATGCCGACAATCACGAATAATACAGCTAATATCGGCACAAAACTTTCGCGGAGATACGCCCATATTTTATTTTGCATAAATAATTACCCGTTTTCCAATACGGATTTTAACCCGCAACGGTTGACGTTCTGGATTTCCAAACCCGGCCGTGCATTGATTTCCATTACTACCGGTCCACGGGTATCGTCGATAATAACATCAATCCCAAGGTAGTTAAGCGGTACTGCCCTACTTGTCCTTGTACTGATATCAATGATATCTGCCCAAAACGGTATACGCATTCCTTTAAACTCTACCTTACTATCGGGATGTTTTGTTATATACCCTTTAACATCGTAGCCATCCAACAATTCTCCTGTTTTAAGATCAATCCCAATACCTATTGCGCCCTGGCTTAGGTTCGCGCGGCCACCAGACTCCAGTGTTGACATCCGCAGCATTGACATCTTAGGTATGTCATTATAAACAATCACACGGATGTCCGCCATACCGTCAGGATATATCGTGCGCAGCGAGTGGTGGAGTACAACCCGTGATTCAACCAGTACCTTGTCTGTCAACCCAAACGAGTGGATACCAAACAAAATATCTGCCATCTGTTTTTTTATTTGGTTACCGTTGTACTTAACACCTGACGGTGTTTCCCAACACTCCCCGTTTTTACGTAAGACCAGTATCCCTCCCCCCGCACGCCCTTTTGCCGGTTTAATTACAAACTCGGGTTTACCAGCGCTGAGTTCCGGCCAGTATTTCCTGATGTCACCCATCCCGCGGATCACGTAAAACGTTTCCGGGACGGGCACATTAAGCTTATGCAAATATTCTTTTGTCAACACTTTATCGTCGGCAATAGGGAAATGTTTACGTTTATTGGATTTATAAATATAATCAAGGTTCCGGCGGTTGATACCAAGAACATGCTGTTGCAGTTTTCCCGCGTCAGTAAATATATTCCTCATTTTTCTACCAACCATCTGAACCGTTTGACTTCACTTAACCGTATCCCCACCCACCGGCCTAACCAGAGGTTGAGAACTACCATCCATAATAATAGTTCAGGAAATGAAAGAAATAACGATTCCATTGCTAATGAATTCATCGCGAGATAGCAAAACCAGACAACTATCACCGTCATACCCATAATTTTAAACGCTTTTTTTGTACCTTCTTCTATTTGTAAGATTGCAAAACGTTCCGCTGTGATTGTAAGTACGGCGATAGGGAATAATGATACGTATGACAACGCAAAAAACTTTAGTTTTACCCCAAGTACTGTAAGTGCAAACATCGCGGTTACCACGCAAACCATCAGGATACCCATCTTTGGCGTATGCAAAACCCCAAGTTTTTCAAGCGGGTGATGTACCAAACTAACAATAAATATTATCAGTATAAACCCTGAGATACCCCAGAAAAACCCGGTTTCCCGGCTTGCTGCAGCGATTAGTGCCGGTAAAAATGTACCAAATGTTTCGAATCCTATAACATTACGGAATACTACAATGATAAACGCTCCCAGCGGCAGCATAATAATTATTTTCAATAAACTGATTGGTATACCAACCTGGGTGAATGCAGCCCATACGTCATACGCGTTCAACTTTTGTTCTCCAAGCCCGGCAACAAAATCTGTACGTGATAACAGCTGTTCACGTATTTTGTAGGAATACCCGAAATTAATATTTGCATCATGTTTGAACAACATCTCATCACCGCGATAGAGTACAAGATAATTTTTCGGAAGTTCAGCAAAATGGTTGTTTAACGCGTCAAACGGTACCCAGTATCCGTTGATGTATGTTTCAACCCACTGATGGCTTGTACGTTTTGTTCCGTTTTCCATAATTATGCCGCCAACTAATCGTGCAGGGATCCCAGCTTTACGCGCTAACGCGATAAACAACCTGCTTTTGCCATTACAGGACGCCTCACCGAGTTTCGCCGCAGTTACCGCATCGGTTACGCCTTTAAACGGGACGGATTTCAACGAGGAAACATAGTCAAATATAGATTTCAGTGTTTGCTTCATGTTTTCCGTTTTTGGTACTGTGTCTTTAAATATGCTGTTAATAACCGGGTCATCCAACTGTATAACAGTGGTAGAACCCAGATATTCATTAAAACTTGAGGGGTATACACGCGAAATCGTGACATCGTCTTCAATTTTATACACTACGGATTCTGATTGAGCCACAAACGAGTATCCTACTTGACGGTTACCGCTAACTCTATTACCGTTCCATCTTGCTACGCGCCCGCTGGTGTCGTTCAAAAGTTCAAGCGTAAATCCCGCAGAATTGTTGAGTTCGTCACTAATAGACTGGCGGGAATCATTTTGCGGAAGGTATGTTTTTACATCTACGTCTTCACCATAACCTTGGAGTGTCATAATAATATCAACACTGTATTTTATCTGCGGGATAATACTTGAGAATGTGTAACCAAGGAAAATGATTTTGTATAACACCAATAATAACGGTAATATTGTGAGTAAAATCAGCGTTATTGAATAACCTTTACCCGAAAAAATATTGTTTTTGGTTGTCATGGAAATTTTACCGTGAAATATGTATTCGCTCTGGTTGTCCAGGTACTTACCGGATATTTTGATGATATTTCTGTCAGCTTAGCTTGCGCGTTTGTACGGTCAGTAAGGTCGCAGTACACGCGTACCTGATAGTACAGCGTTTCATCACCATATGCGGTTACCGGGTAATTTGTTAACACTTTTTGTAGTTCAGTTACTGCTGTTGTATAGTTTTTGTTCATATAATAACTTTTCCCTATATAATATTGCGCCCAGTCTAAACTGTTTGACGCGGGATATGACGTAAATACTTTTTTAAACTCAACGATTGCCTGTATATAATTATTTTGTTGGTAGTAGCATTTACCGATATACACCTGTGCCTCATCAATGCTATCTCCCAGAGGATATAAAGATATCACTTTTAAAAACTCAGTACGCGCCTGGTCATACGTTGCCTGCGCGGGAATAGTACTTGCCTGCTGGTAGTAACATTTCCCAACAAAATACTGTGCATCGTCAATATTGCTGCTAGAGGGATAAGATGTTATCACTTTACGGAATTCAGCCAGTGCTTGTGTATACTTATCTTCGAAATAATAAGATTTCCCGATGTAATACTGTGCACCGTCCGCGTTGTTTCCATTGGGGTATAACGTGATAACTTTTTGGAATTCTGTCCGCGCTTGCGCATATGTTGCCTGTGCAGGTTCTGTACTTGCCTGCTGATAGTAACATTTACCAATATAAAACTGCGAGTCGTCTACCAGCGTGCTTGTTGAATATAAACTGATACATTGACTAAACGCAGCAATCGCAGTGGAATAATTGTCGGTTTGATAATAACACTTGCCTATCGAATACTGCGCCAAGTCTTTGTTCTCGCTTGCCGAGTATAGCGTAATAACGTTTTGGTATTCCGTTACCGCTTGTGTGTACAGCGCTTGAGCATAATAACAATCACCGATTGCGCATTGCGCGTCATCCGCGCTGTCGCCGTTGGGGTAAGTCGTTACAACTTTTTGAAATTCTGTCCTTGCTTGTGCGTAGGTAGCTTGCGCGGGCATTGTGCTTGCTTGCTGGTAATAACAACGGCCGACATAAAGCTGTGCATCATCAGCAAATGATTGTGCGGGATATGACGATACAAATGTTTTAAACTCCATCATAGCTTTTGTATAGTTTTCAAGTTGGTAATAACATTTGGCAATATAATATTTTGAATCAACCGACCGTGCATTTGTTGGGTAAGCTGCTATTTGTTGTTGGAACTTGGATATTGCAGCAGCGTATTGTTTATTCAAATACAACTGGTATCCTTCGGAAAAACGTACTTCGGACTGCCCAACAATAACGATGGTTAGCCCGGCAGTAGTTTTAGCGTTTTTGTTGTCTGTGACTCTGAAAACCACGTTAAACGTGCCGGTAGAATTGTATATTCCCATCGCTATTCCAGAGGTCGAGGATTGGTATTCATACGCGCCGTCACCGGTGAAGTCCCATTCGTATAGCGTTATAATACCGTCTCTGTCCGTACCTGTACCGGCAAAAAATATTGTTGCCGGCGCAGTACTTACAGTTACATTCGCACTGGCGGTTGCGGTGGGCGATTGGTTTACAGCCGGTGGCGGTGTATTATTGTTGTTGGTAGTAGTACTGATATTATTTTTGTTTTCTCCGTCAATTTCCACCTGCCTGAGAGTTGTAATCTTTTCTTTCAATAAACTTGTACGACCGAAATATACACCGGCATATGCAGTTGTTAACTTAAGACACACTGCTGCGGTTATTATTATTAGCTTTATTTTCATAAACAGTTAATCCTTAAACCCTTTTAAAAATACAGCGTTATTCCAATATTACCAAGAATATCAGTTGACGATATTTGGTAACTATAATTTTTACCAGAAACCAGCTGGGTATAAACCGGCCCGATATCCAACCCAACTGCAATCCACGGAGTTATAAATATTTCTATCCCCGCGAACAATTCTACGGATTGACCTGTTCCATATGTTTCGGCAGTATCAAATGACAACGCGTCATATTCAATACCTGAATATATAACTGCGCGTTTCTCTGGATTGAAGTTATAACACACACGTCCTGAATATATTATTATACCTGAATCGTTTGAGTACCGCGCTTCAATTCCTAATTTAGATGATAGGCCGTATTTAATACCAAAATATGGCGATATTGACGGTGTACCAATTGAAAACCCAACTTTCTGTTTTGTTTCAAAAGAGTAGCAATGAGTACTCAAAATAGTTAAGAGTACGACAGAGTAAACAACAACTCTTTTCATAATAGTTGTTCTAATACCTTCCGTATTCTTCGACAATATCGTAAACAAGTTTTATCCTCTTAAGCTCAGTTCCCGGCGGTACCTGATCCCCTGCTGATTGAACTAACCTACTGCTGTCCTTTCTTAACGAAAGCCATTCTTTTACATGAGCAACGAACTCATTCTCCCCGGTTTCAGGCAGCCACATACTGGGAGAAATTCCGCCCATCAATACCATATCGTTCCCAGCTTGTTTCCGTATTTCCACAGGAGTAAGGTCGCCGGTAGGCGCAGGCGTGCACGCATCCGCAACATCGATGCCCGCTTTTGCTACAATGCTTATAATATTATTCAACCTACCGTCTAAATGAGCAGATACGGTTTTCCCCGATTTATGCAGGCAGTCGGCAATATTTTTGTAATGATTAAAACTGTATTCCATAAACATATCCGGTGACTGAACATCGCCTGACAGGTTATCCGTAAAAAAAATGTGCGGAGCAGGTGATTTACTGTATATCTCAACCAATTCCATATGTTTAAGGTTATATGTATCCACATACTTTTTCATTAATTCTGGTTCATCGCACAACGCATAAACAGTTTTCTCAACACCCATATAATATGACATAAGCGAACCTAATCCGGTATACGCAATACTTGGGAATCCCAACCCCACATCCCCGCCGGTTTTCTCTATATACTCCCAGTTTTCATATTTAGGCTTAAACTTTTTTCTTTCTACGGTGTAAAGCAATACTTTTAGATCATCTATATTCTCCACCATAAGTTTAGTAATATCCCACGAAAAACTGACGGAGCTCCATTTTCTGAGCATATAAATTGTGCCAATCGGCGTTATAAATGTTTCTCTCGCAGTATCGCCGTTAATCTCTCTTTCCCTTACAACACCATCTTCATAATATTCTTCATGCAAGGAACCGATTTCGATATACCAGCCCGCTTTTACTTCCCTGTGTAAATCAACAATTTCTTTTGTACAGTTATTAATTGAAAACAAGTCCCATTGCTTCCCGGATTCAGCTTTGTACCAATGGCCCAGGTCGGCAAACCACGGCACTCTGTCCGGTGTCTCACCTTTTAAAACTTTTAACAGCCGTTCCCGTTCGTTCATAACGTAAACTTAATTCCCTTCCACCTTATAACGGTACAACATTTGGTCGACACCGTAATACAAGTACCCGCCGGAGAGGACTGCGTTAGTAGAAATATTCCCTTCCTCCACTGACTTAATAACCTTCACTTCATACGTTTGCGGGTTAATCGTATACAGTTCGCGCCCAGTGTTACTATAAACCATCCCGTTCTTCGCGGTATTATAAAACCTAACCGGCGTTTTCTTCAGCGGTGTAACAATGTTTTTCGCGATAAACTCTTTCTTAACAGTGTCATACACAAATAACTGCCATTTCCCATCTAACGACAATATTATTGCAACAATCCCGGGTTTTAGCGTAGCTATAAACTGTACACCTGTGTAAGTAGAAGTAGTTGGGCTGAACTCGTACTCCACCTTCCCGGTTACAGGGTTGAACGCAAACATCGTTGCAGCAGACGCGATTGGCTTGCGGTTGCCTATATGTATACTCGACCCGCCGAAGATAAGTTTTGTTGCAGGGTCGTATGTAATAACGCTAACGCTTTGGCTGGAGATCACGCCTTCATACTTCGCAACAAGTTTCTCAGTTTCCGCGTCGATAACCGCGATCCCCCCCTGGTGGTACCCGTAATCCGTAATCCCTGCTATGTACACCATATTATCAACAATAATCGTGCACATCGGGCGCATGAACGGCGACCCGAGGGACACAATAGTTTTCGGGTTTGTCGACGGGCTGATAGCCGCGTCACCGTTAGGATTCCATGGTTTGTCAAGATCGTACGAAAAAATCCTACCCTGGGGGTACACGGATTCAATTATTTTGTTTTTGTACGTAACAAACGAGTACACTTCACCCCCGCCGTGGACACCCAAAAACTCATTTTTCCCGGACTTCGTATCGTACTTAAAGATTGATAAAGGAAGAAACGTACTCCCATAAATATTTTTATCCGGCCCTTCAACCAACGCGAATACCAGCACACCGTCGCTGGAATACTCAAACTTCCCAGTTGTTTTTACCCCGGTTGAAGAATCTTTTATCGTATACTTACCTTCCAAATTAACTCCGAGCAGAATACTACCGTCAGCAAACGTATTCGGGAAATGGACAGTATATCTCGCAGTACTATACTTTTTTTCAACTAAATTATCATTATCGTCAATGATATACGATTTCCCGTTAACATTTGTATACACCTCGCCGTCTGCATTATTCCCAACCGTCGCGAAACCCGGCTTTTTTAGTCCAGATATTATCACAGACTTCGTACTGCCATCTACTGGGTTATACACCACAACGTCTTGTTCATCACACCCGAGCCCGCAGTATATCTTCCCGTTTTTCCCTACTGCCAACGTCCGGCAGTACTTGTTATTACCGCTCATCTTCCCGAGTTTCAACACTTTCCCCGCTGCAGGGTCGTACGCGAATAGTTTACACCCCGGATACGTCCCGGCATACACTTTACCATCCAACCCAACGGTCATATTCCAGGAATAAGTTTCGCCTTTCTCCATCTGCCCGAGCAGTTCAATACCTTTATCCAGGTTGAACGGGTCCAACCGAAAAAAAGTTGCATCAAACGTACTGCCGATATAAACCTTTCTATCTACTGGATTGAAAATGAACCCTCGGCAAAGTACCCATTGGTTTCCTTTCCCCGGAGGCGGAACAATTTTTTTTGCCACCCCGTCAGTAGTAACCGCGACCACAAAAAAGTCGTTCACTGTCTGCCCGAAATTACAAAGTATTGTTTTCCCATCCGGGCTGACCAAACTGCCATAAACTTCCGCTATTTTCGACGGTACACCAAGGTTTTCCACAACATTTTCTCCTTTTACAACTCCTGGAATCAAAGACATTAATGCTAATACTAACACCACAAGTCCGTGTCTCATAATTTATTTCTCCTCGTTCCTAAGTACAACTTCAACTTTTGATATCATAAACCATGGCGGCGAGCCCGCCTTACCTTCAGGTTCGATATTACATATTATTATAATATTTTTGCCGGTACGCAACATTTTTGGTGGTACTGCAAACGACTGGGTTGTCCATTTTGGTTCAGCACGAAAATTATTCTTCCCGGAGAACACAATGTTATCATTAACCCTTATCTCAACCCTGCAGTTACCGCCTTTTTTACTACACATTGCTTCAATCACAAGTTCAGCACCGGTAATCCCGTCGATATTATTCACCCAAAAATCTGATGACATAACATCAAGTTTTGACGGTTTAGCATAAACATAATTAACTTCGTACCTAAAACTTTTTCGATACCTATAAACTTCCCCACCACCGCCGGTAAAGTCTAACCCTTTAAGTACTACTCGGCCGGACTTACCCTTACACCCTTTTTTCCTTATGATATACTGTTCCAACCGCACAATGTCAGACTCTATAGCCGGGCGTACGTCATCGTACAACCTACGGTACTTAGTGTTATTACGTAAAACAACAAGGATACCGCGTAATTTCGCGATTCTTACCCTTACATCATTTGGATTTTCAGGAACGTCGATATACTCAAACTTTTTATCACCTAAAAAGTATCTGCCGTATATCCCAACCAGATCTTTCAGAACATAATCAACCTCACCCCCGCCAAGTTCAGCGATTGATCTAGCCATTGCTCTTTCAGGATCATAATTTCCGGGGTCAGACAAGTACTCGCCTATGGCCGCCAGAGGCAGTTTTGATGCTTCCATCTGTTTCATTGGGTTCGAAATAAGGCCACGGACATGCTTATATAACGTTTTTGAGCGTCCTTTTACAGGGGATAACAGCAACCGCCACGGGATATAATCATTCACCGGGTAATTGTCCCAGATAACAATCTCGCGGGTACTACCAAAAAACTTCCTTATTTTACCAACATCCTCGTCAATAATATTGGATGAACACACTGTTGGCCCGGTCCAGAAGAACAGGATGGAAGAATCAACCTTTTCCCCGACATATTTTGAATACTCAGTATTCTTCAATGCAAACCCGGTAGTATACGCTGCAGGGCAGAATATCATATTCACCCCCGGCACCTGTTCTTTCAACCCTTTATACACGCGGTTAACAAAAAAGGTATGAGCTTCCGCCAGTGTTTTAAACCTAGTTTTATCCTTATCTGACAACTTTTCAATAATATCGTCAAGGCATAACGCGTACCATTTAATCCCGGTAGCTTTGTACACTTTCACCAAACTCGCGAGCATCAGCTGGTACTCTTCGTCACTGGAATACACAATCTTAGTTCTGCTGTAAATCCCAGGATTTATAGCCAAACACAGCGTTATCCCGTGGCTTGAGCAATAATCCGCAACGTCCTTCATCCCTTTAAGTTCAGATTCAGTATACCCCTTTCGCCACAATTCGCTGCTTCCCGGGAACGATGAGTAGCAAAACATAAGAAAGTTGAACCCATGTGAGGGCATCCAAGCCATGATATCCTTATACTTTGAGATATCATACCACCATAGGCCTTTGACCCCGCGGATATCGAACTTTGCGGGTTGAACCCCTGTATTTTTGGGCAAGTTTTCGCAAAAAAGGTTAACATTAAAACAAAAGACAGCATACACTAAAACAACGCAATAGTTAAAGTGTTTTATTAATTTTAATTTCTTTATTTGTGCCATATTATTCCTCTGCATAATCTATCTATTGTTGTCTATTATAGGTCGTTATTTTATATTACTTAATAAACAACACTTAATGTTATTTATTAAGTTTATTAAATTATCTTAACCCTTTTATTGCATAAACATTTGCCGGTGCAGCCTCCCGCCCGACAAGCTTAAGAGGTTGTACCCACAACCCTACTACTTCATCATCAACAACAGGCATAGTATTAACCAGAGACTCAACAAATATCACCCCAGGTTGAAGCAAATCATGCACCATCCCCGGTACAAAAGTTAAAGTAACATCAGTAGCAATAACCATTATTCCCTTAGAAATAAGGTATTTAACAGCCTCAACCCCTACCTCCGGCCTCCAAGTACTCCCTGAGACCAGCAGAACAGCGGAAACCATACCTTTTGGCGGCAAGAACTTCTTCCTAAGCGCATTAAACTGTTGTTTTATAACAATATCCTGTACCTTACCATCCCAGTACATCGCCTCGCTTGGCGGATCAAACCTACCCCCCACTTTTTTCTTGGTAAGGTTTAGTACATAACAAAACGACAGGCATTTTTCAGGAAAATCAGCGTCTTTTACACCATCAGGATACAATATCCCATTTTCTTTCGTCCACTTCTTACCCTTAAACTTCCGAGGATTTTGTTCCCACTCCTTTGCCCACCGATGCCACCACTTATCTACGTGAGTACCAATAAGATGCGCGCTTGCCTTAATCCCGGTTGCGACATACGGATCTGAAGATGGTTTTGTCTGTTCAAACCTTGTCTCCCAATGCCCCTGTATCCCGTGATGGGTTTCACCCACGACTTTTGTGAGGTCCACCACTCTACCGGTTAAACCGGTGAGATACGCTCCAAACTGTTTATTATTATTCTTCAAACCCTGTACTTCTTCCCGTTAATTGTAACATCCCCGCGGTTTTTCACTTCCACAGCTTTACCCCGTACTTTTACGCTACCCGACCGCTTGTCATACGCGATATCCAACCGTTTCCCTGCCCAATGAAAATTCCTTAAACTTTGACGGGTAACAATCTCATCGTCAATACTGTACATATCCGTCCCTAGTGCTGTCATAACCGCGATCATCAACTCAGCAGAACCAACATTTGAACAAATAACAGGGGTTGCCATCATCCCGCGGTCGCCATACGCAACCTCCCCTGTTTTTGCGTTGAAACATTCCCAAACACTGGGGTATTTCAGGACAAAGTTTTTTATGCTTTCCAGCACGCGTTTAACATCCTGAGGATAATAATTCTTAGCCGCCGCCATTGCCATTGACTTTGACTTCGGCCAGGACGGCCCGCGCCAGTACACATTTGCCATAAACCCGGGTTCATCCTCTGCAACTGTACGTACTCCGTAGGTATCAATCAGTTTAAGATAGTTCGGGTACGCACTTTTCGCTTTTTCTTTACTCACCATCCCGTATGCTAATGGAAATAACCCATCCACTCCAACCCGCGTATCAAGTTTCCCGTCTTCATGGATGACACCATACCACTTTTTTTTGTTATCCCATAAATACTTATCAATCGCACCCCTGGTTTTATCAGCTTCTGCGAGATAAAGATCTGCATCACCGTTTTTCCCGAGTATACCTGCGATTTTAGCCAATGCATTCTCGTACCGGAACCGTTCCGCAGCATAGATTGCGGGATAACAATACTTTTCCTTCACCCCATTCTCACCGTAGGTAACGCGTTCAAACACTGCGGTAGTATCAAGCCCCGTATCGTAGGACGTATAAATTGCCCAAAGATGCAGGTTACGGAAAGCCTTATCCCTCGATTCTGTAAGGTAATCATAGAACTTAACCAGATGCGGATACCACCGTGCAAGGCTCTTGATATCCTTCGTTGCGTAGTAATACCTCAACGCTACCCACGGAATATGCGGTGTTTGAGTAATACTTCTCCGACCCCAGTTTTCACCGGGTATCTTTTCTGTTAAATATATTGCGTGACTGATAAACCCATCCTCCCGCTGGTATTTAGTGAATAACTCAAGGACAGTCTTTACATACTTCGACGTGTACTCACTGTTCTGGTTGGACAGAAAATCTACTGCAGACAATGCCCATAACCAGTACCCGCGGTAGACCGGCAACGCTTCAAGCACGGTATGACCCCATCTAGGGTTTTTATAGTAGTTAAGTTTTACTATCCACCAGCATTTATAATACACCTTCTCAAGTTCAGCGGAAGTAAACTCCGGGCGAGGCAAGCTGGTGAACCATTTATTCCACCGTTGCTCAACCACAGCGAGAGTGTCTTTACAAACACACGCTTTTTGTGCAAGCGCCATACTTTTTTGGGATAACCCCACCCTTAACGTTTGTGACTGCCCAAGTAAAAGATGTACCTGATACTCAAACAATAAATGCGCGGGTTTCCCGGATCCTATAACTTTATTATTAAACTTTTGTCCTGCAATTGCGGCGGTATACTCCTCTGCACTAGCGTAGGTTCCTATAAACCGGGCGGTTGTATTGAGATACACGACATCACCGGCCTCAAACTCCACCTTTAACTTACCAGAAGAGATAAGACTTGCAGACTTAAACCCTTTCCGGCAATAGAGGTCAAAATACATTTTTTTATCAAGAAACTGCTCTTTTCTCTTTGACTTGAACCCGATATGCCAACTCATTGCGTCTTCATACGGCTGGCTAAGGATTTCAGTAGCATCCGCACCAAACGAACTAAACCGCACTTCACGGACAACCGCAGAAGGTAAGTACAGCATCTTAACGAAATATGATTGAATAATCGAAGCATCACCGGTTGCGTTGTTATGCATAGGATACGCCACACCGGCAAGGGTCAATGAAAACAACCAATCTTCTTCGTAAGTACTATTACTCCTGCAGTCAAAATAATACCCTATCTGCCCGAAATTCGCGGGGTACGCGTAAGACACGCCGTCAATACTAGGCTTTACAACAACTGCAGTCCTGCGTGGAACTTTCTCATCAAATTCATCCCCTACCAACGCCCAGATACTAGAATTTTCCTGCTTAACCATAAACCTTGACACTCCTTCTAATACATTCTATATTATCTATATTAAACAACAAATATAAATACACCAGTCTTGACAGTTGACACATAAAACACGCTATTTCTTAGTTAAAATATCAGTTATCAACTGTTGTAACTGCGGAAACTTAACAATTTTTAACTGTAACCTTTTTAGATAATGACTCACCGCGGAAGGGTCGCATTTAAGAAACGTTGCTATATCCTCAGTCCTCTGCCCGTAATAAATCCTTGAAATATGGCTGAACACAGCCCGTGCGGTTGCCTGTGAACGCCCTGACTCCTGAACCAGCGCAACTCTCCCCACCACCCGTTTACATATTTCGTTCCACAACTCACGGCCGGACAGGTACCGGATATCCGGTTTCGGCTTATTAATAATTCTTACAATTTCATGCAGCCTCTGCCTGGTTTTATCAATAAATTCACGTTCACCCATAAACCGTTTATCATACTCACTACCATAAAACCCTTCATTATGCCCATCATAAATCCCGGCTTTGATATACTCCTCATACTTTCTCCGCGCTTCAGAAACATTATCTTTATCAAACCGCGATAACGCGGATTCAACATCAATCCCCACCCCATCAAACCCGCCACTTAAATAATCATTATGACCGGAACACTCCCAAGCACCGAAACTATGTTCCAACCCTGCTCTATGCGGATTAAGATGAATATACCTGATAAGAGGAAGCATATACTTTTCCGGGTCAATCATTACTGACTGATACCGTCCCTGAAACATATGCCCCACCCTGTGATGCCGTTCATTAAAATACTTTGCGTACCGTGTTAACATTGACTGCATAAATACCGAAGTTGGGAACTCACTGGTTTGAACGAGTAAATGAAAATGGTTTGGCATAAGGACATATGCGTAAAGCTTGAACCCATAAAACTTTTTTGTGTCAAACAATATTTCGGTAAACTTTTTGTAATCATCATTCACCAAAAATATTTGTTTACGGTTATTCCCGCGGTTGATAACATGAAACATCCCGCCGTTGAGCTCCACCCTGTTCTTACGCATCTTCTATATCTTTCCCAACGATCTTACCGAACACAACACCATTCCCGAGACGGATCTTCACTCCGTCCCCGGACTCCACCTGCGTTGAAGATTTAACAACTTTCCCATCAGTTTGGTTCGTAACAATCGAATACCCCCGGGAGAGCACGCCTAATGGCGATAATGCACTAAGTTTACCTGTAACACTATTCAACCGTTCCTCAGTCAACCGTATAACGTGGATTAACTTAACGCGTTCCGCTAAAGAAGAAACTTTTTGGCCCATAAGTTCAGACAATGCCATAACTTCCCTGCTTATACGTATCCCAAACTCATCGGTTAACTGCTGATATGGCCGTATTATTTCCAGAGGATAAGTAAACACCCTGCTTTTTGTAACGCTCTGTACCCGTAGTTCAAGGTTAGCGCTTAGGTACTCAATATTATTCTTTAACCTTGTAAACAACGACGTAATCCTCTGCAAAACCTCATCTTTATTCTTAACAACAATCTCCGCTGCAGCGGACGGCGTTTCCGCACGTAAGTCCGCCACAAAATCAGCAATTGTGAAATCCACCTGATGCCCGACACACGAAATTATTGGTATATCCGACGCTGCAATTGCCCGTGCGACAATTTCTTCATTAAACGCCCAAAGATCTTCGATTGACCCGCCCCCGCGGCCGACTAATAAAACATCAAGTTCCGGAAAGTATTTGTTTAGCCCGGTAATTGCACCGGCAATCTCACCAGCAGCAACCTCTCCCTGCACGGCTACAGGATAAATAAGGATCTCAAGATTACTGAACCTGCGTTTAAGGATATTCAAAATATCACGGATTGCTGCTCCGGTAGGAGACGTTACCACACCGATCCTCTGCGGCATCTCAGGGATTACCCTTTTCCTTGCCGCATCAAATAATCCCTCTGCTTCAAGTTTAGCCTTCAGCTGCTCAAACCGTATCTGCAGCTCACCCTTCCCTGAAGGCTCAATAGTTTTAGCGATAATCTGATACTTCCCGTACTTATCAAATACTGTGAGGCTGCCGCGGATAAGAAGTTTCATCCCGTCTTCCACCGCGAATTTAAGTTTTTGGTTAGCATTATGCCACATCACAACGCTTATCTGCGCATTATCATCCTTCAACGTGAAATACATATGCCCTGAAGCTGGTACTGAAAAATTTGATACCTCGCCGGTAAGCCATACATCAGGATAACTTGATGAAAGCACATCTTTAATAAGTGCCGTAAGTTCGGTAACAGTATAAACTTTGTTGTTACTCATACCTTCAATCTATTCCATATTACGCAATAATTGTTAAAGGTCACCCACTACCTGGTTTACACGCTTGATTGACACACTTTTCCCGGTGGTATCATCCACTTCAATCACTACAGCGTTGAAAATAACATCCCTGCGTGAAACCTCAAACTTCGCAGGTAATTGTGTAAGATATTTCCGTAATACCGGCTCTTTTGTGATACCTATAACACCATCACGCCCGCCAACCATCCCAACGTCGGTAATATACGCCGTACCTCCCGGCAGAATACGTTCATCCGCGGTCTGTACATGCGTATGTGTCCCGACAACCACGGATACCCTGCCATCAAAAAACCAGCCCATTGACTGTTTCTCCGACGTAATTTCCGCGTGGAAATCAATCAGTACAACCCCCGCGTGTTTCTTAACTTCCTTCAATACACTCTCTCCTGTACGGAACGGACAATCAAGTGTTGACAAAAACACGCGGCCCATAAGGTTAATCACCCCAACCTTAACACCATTCTCTGCGGTTACTATCGTGTAACCCTTACCCATAACCTCAGGCGGATAATTCGCGGGACGCACGATATTAGGATGATTAAGAACATCAAGCGCTTCTTTCCTATCCCAGGTATGATTCCCTAAAGTAATGGCATCTACTCCCAATGCGAACATTTCCTCCGCAACTTTTTGGGTGATCCCAAACCCGCCAGCTGAATTTTCGCCGTTTACCACCACAAGATCAATACACTCAGTTTTACAGTAATGAGGCAATAACATCGTTACAGCGATACGTCCCGGCTCGCCTATAATGTCACCAATAAAAAGTATCTTCAAACCACTATTCTCCAGTCTAATCCTGTTAAATTCATTACCACACTACTTTGCAGTCTCTACCGCACGGGTTTCACGGATAACAGTAACCTTTATCTGTCCTGGGAATTCAAGTTCCTGCTCAATTTTTTTGGCAATATCTTTCGCTAATACGGTAGTCTGTGAATCATCAATATCTTCAGGTTCAACAATAATCCGCACCTCGCGCCCCGCTTGTATAGCATACGCGTTCTCCACCCCGCGGAAACTTGATGCTATCTTTTCAAGTTTATCCACGCGTTTTAGGTAATGCTCCAGTGTTTCACGCCGCGCTCCGGGCCGTGCTGCGGAGATCGCATCCGCTGCCATAATAATCACAGCTTCAATTGACTTTGGCTCAACAATACCTTCATGATGAGCAAGGATAGCGTTAATCATTTTCTCGGACTCACCATACTTTTTTGCGATATCCGCGGACAACTGATGATGCGTACCCTCAACCGTATGATCTATAGCCTTCCCAAGATCATGCATCAACCCCGCGCGTTTTGCGAACTTAATATCCACTCTTAACTCACCGGCAAGCACGCCTGCAAGCCAGGTAACTTCTTTAGTATGCTGCAACTGATTCTGCCCGTACGAAGTACGGAACTTCAACCGCCCCAATAACTCAAGCACTTCTTTCGGCAAGTTCGGCACCCCGGCTTCAAGCGCAGCTTCCTCACCGATAGAAACCAGTTGTGTTTCCATTTCCTTTTTTGTTTTCGCCACTACTTCTTCAATCCTTGCGGGATGTATACGCCCGTCGGTAATCAACTTCTCAAGTGATACCCTCGCAACTTCACGGCGAAAACCGTCAAACGAACTTAAAGTTATGCTTTCAGGAGTATCATCCACTACTAAATCCACACCTGTCGCTTGCTCAAACGCACGGATATTACGCCCTTCCCGCCCGATGATCCGCCCCTTAATCTCATCATTCGGTAAATTCACTGATGATACAGTTATCTCAGCGGTATGCTCACCTGCGCAGCGCTGTATCGCTAACGCAATAATTTCTTTTGCTTTTTTATCAGCAGTATCCCGTGTTTCCTGTTCAATAACCTTCATCCTCTGCGCGCTCTCAAGCTTAGCTTCCTCTTCCAGTGTCTGCATCAACATACGCTTCGCATCTTCGGATGACATATTCGCCAGGCGTTCAAGGATTTTTATTTGTTCCGCCTTTTTTTGTTTCAACGCTTCCTCTTCAACCGTAACCTCTTTTTCCTTCACTAAAATCCTTTGTTCACGGTCGCGCAGGTCACGTTCCTTTTTATCCAGTATGTCAAGTTTCCGGTCTAACGACTCCTCTTTTTGTGTCATCCGCCGTTCAAGTTCTTTGAGTTCACGCCGGCGGTCTGAAGTTTCGGTCTCAAACTTACGCCGTTCGTTCTCCATTCTCTCACGGACTTCCAACAACCCTTCCTTAACTTTTGACTCTGCTTTAGCATTAGCTTCCGATAATATACGCTTTGCCATTTCTTCAGCACTGGTAAGCGAATACTTCGCATAGAAAAGCCTTACGATATAACCTATCGCAACTCCAAGTAGCAGCGCTATCACTACCAGCGCTACTGCAAGAATTACATTCATAACACCTACCTCCTAACCTTTTTTTCAGTAATCAACACCTGTACTTTACGGTCATTCTTATCTATTGGCAACTTTTTTACTACCTGGCACTCATACGCCAACCCAACTGACATCCCATACTTCGCAGAAGAAAGGAACTTGTCATAATACCCACCGCCATAACCTATCCTATTAAATTTTTCGTCATACACAACTCCCGGTACTATAACGAGGTTAAAATAAATATTGTCATACCCTGCCCTGCAAAATACAGGTTCGAGTATACCCCATTTACTCTTACTTAATTCCTTCAACCCATTTTTCAGGAGATACACCCCGAGTTCATGTTTATTCCCACCATTTTTTTGGGATAAAACTTTCGGGACATACACCTTTTTCCCTTCTATCATCGCCTGACTAATCATCTTATGCGTATCAACTTCGCTACTATACGACACGTAAAACATTACCACCCCTGCCTGTTTGTACTCATCCAGTTTCCTTAACTTATGCCAGATCCGCGCATTTTTCTCAGCGCATGTACTTAACCCGGCAATACGTTCTCTTACAGCTAAAAACTTTTTTCGCCAGTAACTCTTCCGTTCCCGCGTTTGCCGTTCTGCCGTAAGAATACCGCTTTTTTTTCGTCCCGCCATTTTTGCACTCTATCCTTCAACACTTTTTCGTACCCATTAATACCAGGGTTATAAAACACTTTTTCTACCGGCAAATACTTCTGCGCTACCCAATTCGCCGGAAAATCATGTGGGTACTTATACCCCACCCCATGCCCCCGTGTTTCACTATCGAGGCTCGCATCCCTAAGGTGATCCGGAACATCCAGAGTACCGTTTTGCTCAACATCCTTCATTGCATCATTTATTGCCATGTATGACGCATTAGACTTTGGCGCGCATGACGCGTAAATCGTTGCGTGCGATAATATAATCCTTGCTTCCGGCATACCGACAAACTCTATAGCATTCAATGCAGCTACTGCCAAAACCAACGACTGAGGGTCAGCGTTACCAATATCTTCACTGCACGCTATAATCAACCTCCGCGCTACGAACCGCGGATCTTCACCCGCATACAACATCTTCGCAAGCCAATACACCGCGGCATCAGGATCACTCCCGCGGATAGATTTAATATACGCTGATATCGTGTCATAATGCTCATCCGATTTTTTGTCATACCTTAAAACCTTTTTTTGTATTGACTCTTCAGCTACACGGATATCATACACCACCTCATTATTTTTATTCACCGGTGTGGTATAAACCCCGATTTCTATGGCATTAATCGCTTTTCTCGCATCCCCATCCGCTACTTTAGATATATGCTCCATAGCTTCTTCTGTGAGAATAACCGTTCTGGTATTCCCGAACTCCGCAGAGATAACTTCCATCACGCGTTTAAGTATTTTCTTAATATCCCGGTATGCCAATTTTTTAAATTCAAACACCATTGACCGGGAAAGCAACGCTGAATTAACGTAGAAATACGGATTCTCCGTAGTAATACCAATCAACGTAATATTACCTTTCTCAACATCCGGCAATAACGCATCCTGCTGTGTGCGGTTAAAGTGATGTATTTCATCCAGTAACAATATAGTCTTCTTCCCTATTGCACGGAAATACTTTTTCGCATCTTCAATCCTATCCCTCAACTCCTGCACACCAACACTTACCGCGTTTAATTCCACAAACCGCGCGGTTGTACGCGCAGCTATTATTCTTGCGATTGAACTTTTCCCCACACCTGACGGGCCATAGAGTATCAACGACGATATCTTATCCGCTAGAATCGCACGGCGTAACAGTTTTCCTTCACCCAGGATATCATCCTGCCCCACAAAATCATCAAGTGTTTTTGGAGACAACCTCAACGCCAGGGGGTTCACATACTCACCTTCACGGCATTCTTTATCGAATAATTCTTTTTCCATAATACAAATAAAAAATCCCTGCTGTGCCTTTTTCCTTAACTTCCGTTCTTACACCGGACGCTTACCTAAGCACTGCAGGGAACTTTTACTTACTATACTCCGATTATCTTATACTCACTCCACTTTTTCTTTGCTCAAAACATCGTCAATGAGTGTTACCATACTATCAATTTTCTCATTAACCGACTTTTGCCTATGTTTGTCCTGATTTTTCATTTGTAAAAGTTCGTACGCAATCACTACTGTAGTTGTTGCCAGCAACTTCTTGCTGTCCGCAATCTTAGGATACATCTCAACGGTTTGTTTGTGCTGCTCGTTGATATACGTTGCTGCAGCGGTGTAATCCAACTCATTTTCCCCGGGTTCAAGTTCAAATTCAACCTCATACCCGGTTATATCTAAAGTAATCGACTTACTCTCCTGTTTATTCATCAGTTTATTTGCCATATAAATTTATTCTCTAAACAAATTATATTCACGTTCACTGAACTATGTCAAGCCTAAACTTTTAGTTTGTCATATTTCCTTAACAACTCAATTATTTTAGTTGATGCACTGCCAATTTTATCCCTTAACACTTCATTTTCATGTATAAACTTTCTTGAACGTTTTGTATCATACGCCTGTAACGCAAGTTCCTGCTGTTGATTAGTACTTTTATCCCGGTATTTTTTCACTACATCTACCAGATTACGCAGTTTTTCTTCCAATAATCTAAGTTTTTCAGCATCCGTTACGGCATTTTCTTTTTCAGGCATCCTACTTATTTCCCTTCTTCCCCGCGTACTACCGCTTTGTATTCAGTCTTCAGTGTATCAACAACTTTACGCTGCCATTCCTCAACCTCATTTTTTGTTAATGTACGTTCAGGATGGTTATAATAAACAGAAATTGAATAACTCACCATACCCTGCGGTATACCTTCACCAGAATAGCGGTCAAACAGTTTACAGTCAACCACACACTCACCTGCAGCTTTACGCAAAGATGATTCAATAACCCCATAATTAGTATTTTCATTAACAATTATTGATAAATCACGGCGCACAGTAGGAAACCTCGGAATTTCAGCATATTTACTTTCTTCAGTCAACAACGCGAATATACAGGGTAATTCAAGTTCAAGTACATAAACCTGTTTTACAGCATCATATTTTTTTGATAGATACTCATTAACTTTACCTAAGTATCCGACAATGTTACCGTCAACAGTAACATCAAAACCTTCTCCGGTTACAAAAAACTTTTTATCACTTATCTTTAATTCAGTTTTATTATCAATCCCCAGATGTTTAAGAATACCATGAAATATACCTTTTGTAAAACCAAATCCAGCGGGTACGCTTTTTTGATCCCAGCCTGTAGAAACCTCCTCGCCTGTGACAAGCACAGCAAGAGTGTATGTCTCCTCAACCTTTTGTTCACCATGCGGAGGTACCGTGTACTTATACCCTAACTCAAAGAGTTTCACATCATCAACCTGATGCCGGATATTATGGCACATGTTCTTCATTAACCCCGGCAATATCAGCGGCCGCATAACAATCTGGTCTTTTGACACAGGATTCGCAAGCCATATGGTTGAACGTATATCCACGCCAAATAACTCAATATCATTCTCCGGTATAAAACTATAATTCATTGCCTCATAGAACCCTTTACCCGTGAGAAATACCCGTATTTTTTCTGATACCATTCTTAAACGGTTAGGCGAATACCCACCCGTGGCAACACAATAAGTTTTATCAACCGGGATATTATCATAACCGTTCAACCTCGCAATTTCTTCTATAAGATCAACATCCTGGGTAATATCATTCCTATGTGCAGGCACTATTATTTTCAAGACATCACCATTCGCCGCAGCTTTAACCTCGCACCCTATGCGTATAAGCAAATCGTTAATTACAGACTTTTTTATATCAGTCCCCAACACATCATTCACGCGGTCAACGCTTAACTCAATAATTTGTTTATTATATTCAGATGCCACAGTATCAATTTTAAGCTCTGAATATTCCACGCATCCAATTGAATTCAGTACTGAGATCACGCGCTGCGCTGAATAATCAACATTATTCCAATCCACCCCGCGTTCAAACCTGTATGATGCTTCAGTATTCATCTGTAATAACTGGCGGGACAGACGTATACTTGCCGGCGCAAAATATGCGCATTCCAGCAGAACAACATTTGTTTTTTCATTTACCGCTGATAACTCGCCACCCATTACCCCGGCAATTGCTACAGGTTTAACGGCATCAGCTATTACCGGTATTTTAGAAGACAACACCCGTTCTTTCCCGTCGAGACACAACAACTTTTCACCATCCCGTGCCCAGCGTACAACAACTTTTTCACCTGTTATCTTAGCGTAATCAAACGCATGCAACGCATGCCCTGTTTCAAGTAACACATAATTCGTGGCATCAACCACAGAATTAATCGGGCGTATACCGCATACCCTTAACCTGTTCTGTATCCACATTGGTGACTGTTTAACCTTGATCCCGGATAACACCTGCCCGCGGTAACGTTTACAGAACTCCGGTGCGTCAATAACAATATCCAGCTTGGCGCGCCCCATGCTCTTCACTATCGGCAATATGCATGAAGGAGCCAAAACTTTTTTGTTCAACCCCGCAGCGAGTTCACGTGCAATACCTAAATGACTGAGGCAATCCCCGCGGTTAGCAGTCAGTTCTAATTCCAAAAGATAATCATTAACCCCAAAATATTCAGCTGCCGGAATACCCAGTGTTTTATCGCTGTCTATATCCAATAATATAATACCGTCCTCAGTATCATAATTTTCTAGCTTCAACTCCTGAGCTGAACACAACATCCCGCAGGACTCTACCTTACGTATTTTCCGTGGTTCAATCTTTACCCCATTAGGTAAACTGGCACCTACTAACGCAAGGACAGCTTTTTTCCCTGCTTTAACATTCGGTGCGCCGCATACAATCTGGTACTCAGTTTTTCCGTCAGTAACTTTGCATACGGACAATTTATCAGCATTAGGATGTTTTTCAACCGCTAAAATACCGGCAATAACAACATTCTCCCATCCCTTTCCCAAATAAGTAACCCCGGAAACTTCTATCCCTAACCCCGTAAGAACCTTCGCAGTCTCTTCCGGCGAAATGTTTAAGTCCACTAACTCTTTTAACCAGTTATACGATATTTTCATAAACTTTTTCCTACAACCTCACATCTTTATCCCTGACCACAACATATAAACACTAAAGAATATAAACAACACACCGATACACACTTTTACTACCGGCATATACTGAAACCCAACCTTCCGCACTTTTTCTGATGTCACTCCAAAATATATCATAACAAATACTAGCAGTAACGGCATAATGAACATGATATTATATAGTACCAGCAGCATTGTTGCATTCAACTGCATTCCTGAATTAATACTACTGACTTTAAGAATGTACAGAATTATGGGAAGATATATCTGCCCGGTACACGCGAACTCAAGAAAAGACACGATGAAGCCAGTAAAAAATGCAATGAAGACAAAACCTTTAAGCTTCGCCTGTTTCCTAATAACATTATGTATCCATTTCTTTACAAATCCAGGTAACTGTAACGCCAACGCATCATCCCCTGCTGTCACAGCACCGCCGGCATTTTCCTGTACTTTATTTAGCTTTGCCACAACAACAGCATCACGGAAACTAAGCACTGAAAATACTGCCATCACAATACCGGTACCGATATAAAATATTTTTGCCAGAAATACCAATTGCACAGCTTTCCCGATAATTTTCCCTAATCCAATCCCCATAAGAAGATACGCAAAAAATACGCCGAGAATAAACGTTATGCCTGTGAACAAAACATCTGTTTTTGTACGGTTAAGAAAGAAAATTAGGTATGTAACAAAAAACACGATCACCGCAAATGCACAGGGATTAATCCCATCAAGAATGCCCGCTGCAATCACAGGCCATATCCCGAATTGTCGGTACTGTTTCAGAATATCATCCTTAGCTTCACCGGTAAGAACCGTTGAAGTATCGATCATAGTACTAACTGCTGACAATTTATACTTTTCAACCGCGACCGGGAAGTTTGTTAGAATATCTTCCTTCCCATAAAACACATCAGTACCCATAAATAATACCGGCACTTTACTGTTTTTAGTACCAAACCTTTTCTCAAGCATACGAAGCTTTTCAAAACCATCAGGGTTATCGAGATGAAACACTGAAAGTTTTATCTGAACACCATACTTCTCTTGCAGTTCTTTAATTACCCGTTTTTCAATTTCCAGACATATTTTGCAGTTAGTAGATCCAAACAGGTATGCGTGTAGGACAGGTATGGCATCTTTCTCTTTAACAACCTTCTGGTTCCCGGTTTCTATTATACTGTTTAGCTTATCCTTAACACTTTTATTACTGACTTTACTACTGCCGATACTTATACTTCCTGTAACACTAAAACTAACTGTCCCAACTTCAGGATCGTTAGTTTCTACATAAACTACACGGTTTTGGTTGCCGTTATAATCTCTGGTATTAAATTTGAATAATACTCCACGTTTTTCCGAAGGCGGTACTTCAACACTTTGCGGCAATACTTCCATACAATCGCAGGTAACTTGAAAATTCGCAGTTAACGGTTCTGTACCACGGTTAATAACTACAACCTTTTTTTCAAGTACCGATTTTTGTGACTGTATCCCGAAATCCCAAGACACATCGCTTAGCCTTACCTTAGGCTGAGCGTTTACCGTTGTGCATGTAATTAACAGTATTATTAATACAAAAATATTTTTTTGCATGCATTCTCTACGCAACTATTCTTTTAAATTAGTACTTTGCATCTTAGCTTTTTCTTTATACTCATTAACCAAATCCCGTGCTTCCGGATCATCAATAACTTCATCAGTTAACGGAACCATTTGATATTGATATCCTGTAATCTTCTTTTTTTCATTAAATTCCAATACCATCCGCCCGACATTCTGCCCCTTTTCTCCTGCCTGTACTATATAAGTCTCCCCGACTTTTATTGGGCTCTTTAACAACGATTGTGTATGCCCGCCTATAATAAGATCAATCCCGGGTACTGCCGCTGCGAGTTCCTGGTCTAACTCAACACCCATATGTGACAGTACTACTATAAGGTCATACTTATCACGGTTTGCTTCAATAAACCCTTTTACTACCGACGAAGATTCTTCGATCTTAATATTTTTCTTTTTATCTTTTGGGAACAGGACAAACACTTTCGGGGATATAACCGAAACTATCCCGATTTTTACTGACCCGACTGTTTTCTCAATCCTCATCGGGGTAAGGTTTATACACGCTTTATCATCGCAATACATCATGTTTGACACCAAAAACGGCACTTCTTTTTTATCAATCTCTTTCCTTAAGAAAGCCATGCCGTTCATTAACTCCTGATCCCCAATACCTACTGCATCGTATCCAATCATCTTCAATAATTTAACAACATAATTATTAACCATACTGTTAGAATACGGCGAAAAATTATCACCTGAATCAAGCACAAGATTATTTGGTGATGCGCCTTTCAATTCTTTTATACAGGTAACCCTTCGTACCAAACCGCCATAGGGATTTGACGGGCAATTACATGATTCAACATACCCGTTTGCAGAATTTGTAAAAATAACGGTAATACTATCCTGTTTTTGTACAGCCGTCAGCGGCTTAGCTTCTTCTGTCAGTAACGCATCAACCTTGGACTTAAGTATTTCTTCAATATTATCCTTCAGCCCTTCAACAACCTCCGCAACCTTTTTATTTTTTGATATCACAAATAACATCGGCAGCTTGGCAGCGTCGTATTCAATAACACCGAACCGTTCCCCGGACGCTACACCAAACGGATCAAACAATACCGGCAACGCCCATCCTTTAGATTTAACAAACTCATCAACATCTTTTATAGTACCTTTATCCACGCTTATGAGAACAAACTTAACATTCTTCCCTGCATACGTTTTTGCAACTTTTTCTAAATGCGGGATTTCTATCATACACGGCTGGCATGCGCGGTTAAAATAACTTAATACCACAACATTGCGTTTACCGTCCATAGTCAATAACTCATCAAGTGTTACCGGTTTACCGTCGGGTACCTGTTTTAACGAAAAATTCGGGGAATCCTGTCCCACAACAAGTTTTGAATACACATTCTGTATTCCCGTAAAAACCTGCATTAATGCCAATAAGGAAAACAACAAAACCTTTTTTTTCATCTAAACTTTTCCTCCATATAGTTGCTTAGCTAAATAAATTACTGTTTCTTCCTGTTCTGTATAATACGCTGCATAATTTTTTGTGATAACTGCGCGACAGCATCCTGTAATTCTTCCGCGGATTTACACTTAACACTCTCCGCCATTACTGCCAGTCCCTGTTCAACATCCACTAACCGCACGTTAATATAATATATTTCCATAAGTTTACTAAAACTTCCTACGAGTATGCTTTGCACATTTAGTAAACGCCCCATTTTAATCGCGCATTCTTGTGTAGTACACCCTGTATTCTGGAACCCTTGTTCAGCAAGGATTTTGTCCATATTAGAACGTTCAATAACATTAAACATCCCGGAATTGATAAGTTCACCGCGCAGGAAATCTGCAATCGTAGCGGCCTCCATTGACGACACGTTTTGTCCCGTAAGATCCGCAACGGCAACATTAATCTTATCCTCCGGCTTTATATCCATCGGCTGTATAGGCTGTACCACTTGCTGCGGTTCTACAACCATTTGTTTCCCTGCAGTTTTTGTATCCGGTTTCTGCGCTTCACCGGTTTTAGCGGCAGTACCCCCGCCAATCCAACCTGTAAACCCAATCATATGCGTTGCACCAAGCCCGTCGCTATAGTTAGTAAAAGCATAGTCAAGCTCAAACTCGTGTAGTTTAAACCCAATCCCCACACTGGGAACAATACTTGTTGGAGTAATCCTTGCTCCACCGCGTAAACCCAGCATATTTACCACCCAGTACTCCGCTCCTGCGCTAAACTGCGTAACCCCGCCTGAAATCATGCTTTTCATATCCGCACCTAACGATAATCCGGCTACTTTTAAACCTATCCCTGCGCGGATAGCCATATCCTTTTCAGTCCCAAGATTAAGCACCGCCGCACCAAGACGGAAACTCAACGCACCTGTATCCTCTGCCTGCCCTCCGCTGCGGAACAACAACCCCGCGTCTATTGCCGGACTCATGAGATCAAGCCCAGGTTTTTGTCCGGTTGAACTCGTTGTAAGCTTCATATCCTGTTTTGCAAATTTAATATTCGTACCTAACCCAAAATACTGCCCTACACTTTTTGATATACCAAACCCCATAACATTCCCCGTATACTGCACGGTATCAGTAAGGTCATTACCATTAAGATCCGTAACCTTATCCACGGGCGTATTCAACTGCATGAACATAGCGTGAAAATTCGCAAGCCCCGTCGGGAATAATCCATTCAGTATAAGATAGTTAATCTCTGACAGGTAAAGATTATCCATTACATACCCTTCGATACGCGTGAGAAACGCAGCATTCGCGGGGTTACAATTAATCCCGCTCAACTGGTCACCTATAGCAGTAAACCCGCCATCAGCCATCCCGGCACCCCGCGCTGACATCTCAAGGTTGAGATAGTTCACTGCAGCGTGGGAATCACAATTGAACGCAACGGTGAGGACCAATACCGTGATTGCGATCAATGCATTTCTGTTAACCCTCTTTTTCATGATAATCCATTGTCTCCTTAATATTATAGTTTTTATTTTTTTACTTAAGACTTTGTGCGACGTACACCCTCGCGGTTTTTGTTTCATTCTCATTACCTGAAACATTTAAGACCGCGATATATACCCCTGGCGAAACAACAGCATTATTCCTATCATACCCGTCCCAATCAACTGAATTAGTGGATAAATCCGATGCTTTGGTTTTGGGTACTAACTCATCCACCAGGTTTCCACTGATATCGAAAATCTTCACATTCACATACGAATCACTGTTTTTTACAGTAAAGTATATCTTACAGGACTGTGCTGCCGACGGAACAAAAACATTACGCCCGACGTTTACTCTATTAACATCACCGGTCACACTCTTCGCGATAAGTACGTAGACACCTGAATTATACACATTCGCGCGGACAACTTTGTTTAAGGTATCTACATTAGCACCGGCAACTTCCTGCCACTGCGCACTGACTAACCGGTACATCTTAAGATTATTTGCATACACACTTGATACCGACGCCATACGGCTTATCGCCATACTATCAATAACCCCGTCATTATTTATATCTTCATACGGTATTGACAGCGTCACCGGAGTTACAAACGTTTGGATCAGTACATTATCACTACTGCGATAAATCGCAACTTCGCGTGTAGAACCGGTTAACCGCTTAAAACTTGAGATACTATCCACTATAGTATTTGCTGAAACAACATCTACCGGTTGAACTGTTTCAGGTTGAAGTACAGGATTCGGGTTGAACCTCACAAATACGTTTGAGGAATCAAACGCATTTTGTGGAATTACCACTGATGTCATATTATCCGCAGGTGCGCGTACAGTGGTCTCCAATGTTGTATTGACAACTGGTACATAGTATACCGTAAAAGCATCGGCAAGCGTAGCCTTCCGCTGTTCAGGATCGACTACCTCTACTGTGTATAAACCCGTAGTTAATCCCTGCAGATTAAAAGTTGCACGGATTGAATTTACGCTGATAAACTCCTGGCTGACTCTCGGAGCAGTGGCCGCCAATGGACCACTGAGGCTAACTGCGATATCCTGTGACAAATTACTACCTGTTACGATTAATGCGATCGTCCCGGTATTTGCTCCCTTCACCGGTGATATCGTTGTCAGCACAGGCGCCGGGCCAACAAACTTATCGGTAAGAACCTGGATAGGACTTGAATGCTGGCTCAATACCTGGCTACCGTTATATGCCGCTACCCTCAACCAATACGTAGTATTACTCTTTAAGCCTGATACTGTATATGAACGGTTGAACACGTTGGTGTTCCAATCAGCACCAAAATTCCACGGCCCGGCCGTTTCGCTTATAGTTGAATATAAAACTGCATATTTTTCAGCAATTCCATCCCATAAAAGCGTAACGGTACCCGCAGTTTTTGTAACCAACTGAACATTAACCGGAATTGGCGCCAACGGGTATCCATAGACTGAAACTGAAGTTGTGGAATAGTCTGTATTATAGAACTCAAACGTCCTAACAAAACCGCTGTATCCACTGATGTTTTCAATCCAGAACGTGGTACCCGCTGTGATTGTCGCAATCACAGGATTCCCGCCGCTAACCGCATGGATTCTAACTCCTTCGTAGTACTGCCCATCATTATTCCATTGCCAGCTGATTTGACATGTTGAAGTACCAACACCATAGATTTGTGACGGCAGAACAGGTTTTGGCGCTTGGGTTGCACTTAGCGCAGCAAATGCTGATGTAGCAGCTGTATCAGAAACGAGCCCTACGTCGTCAATGGTAACTAATTTAAGGTAATACGTTACTCCAGCTTGCAACGACGTTATTAACTGCCTGTACTGATAACCCGGCAAAATCGGGCCATAGGGTATACTCTTTGTTATCCCCACCCCTGTTGTATCAGGATACTTTGAGTATGTAATCCTAAAGAAACCCATTGAAATATCACCGCTAAAACCGTCATCCCCAACACTTGTCCAGATAAGATCAATAGAACCTTCTTGATACCCTTGTACTGCATTAAGATCCGTCACTGCCGCTGGTGGAGTAACATCGTGATATCCTGATGCATAGTCATAAACAATATTTGAATTTGCTGAAACCATACCGTTTTTATCTATCAAATTTATGTAGAAATAATAACTTACACCCGGGATTAATCCAATAACCTGATGCCCATCTCTCGAACCCGCTAAACGGTCAGTGATATAGGACATAAATATCTCGGTTCCAGCTTGCGTGAACGATGAATAAGTTATACGATACTTTGAATCATCCAAATTACCTGTATATCCATTATCCCCAGTATTTGTCCAGTTAAGCATTATCGACCCAGCCCCGCCATCCCGGTTGGCAACAACAAGATCTGTAACTGCCGCCGGCGGCGTATCATCAAAGAAACCGTTCGCATAACACGTAGCAACCGCATCCGTTGCTGACTCCTGTCCAATGCTATCGATCAAAGTCACAGAGAAATAGTATGTCCCGCCTATGATAAGCCCGGTTAGATTGTGCAATAAGTTAGTTCCTGCAGCAATATTCATTGATGCTGACAGGTATGAACTTGTTAACGGAGAAGAACTGGTTGAAAAATAAATCTTATACTTTGCGGAATTCAAATTACCTATATACCCGTTCTCTCCTGTATTAGTCCATTCCAAAGAAACCGTACCAAGCGTACTGACACCTTTTTGATATGCAGGTACAGCAGCTAAACTCGTTATCGCAGCAGGTGCGGTATTCGGTACAAGATATCCTTTAGCATACGTCGTTGCAACATTTGATAATGCAGACCAATTACCGGTATTATCTCTTAACTGCACACCAAGATAGTAAGTTACCCCTGGTGTGAGACCGCCAACAGTTTGTCCACCTGTTCCTATCAAATACAACTCATTTGATAATTCAAATCTTTGCACCAATGTACTATTACTTACGGAAGACAATAAAATACGGTACTTAGCGTTTGTTAAACTACCGTAATTACCGTCATCACCGGTATATGCCCAGGTAGTATAAACAGCTCCATCCTGAGTATCAGGGTAAGCATTAAAATCGCTCACTGCTGCAGGCGGGTAAATGTCAGGAACAAAAGTTGATTTCTCAACTGTCCAATTGCTTCGAGTCAACCCCGCATCAATTACACTGGCAGACCAATAATATGTAGTATCCGGCAATATGTTTTTCAATAGCAAATATTTGTATGTACCCTCTGCCGCGGCACATAAATGTGTACCATTAAGAGGTGTACCATAACATCCGCTGACGACGTTACTGGAACCTGACACTGTTCCGACTCTTAATGCATACGACGCACCGGTGAAGGTTACACCTGAATCCAGCACATCAGCCGCCGGCCATTTAAGTTTTAACGATTTTGTAGCAAAGTCATAGTCCTCACTAAGATTAGCCGACCCGATACTAGGATAATCATTTCCCGGTAGGCCGTTTTCTATCCCTTTATTCTTAAACACTACAAGTTTTGGTGCACCGTTGTTATCTATCCCCATAACCACTAAATCCAAATCACCATCTTTATCAATATCTCCCCAGGCAGCATCGGAATAATCATACCCATACCCTGTCCCAAGCAGGTCCTGGTCGAACTGGTATATTGCGCTGGTAACAGAGTTTTCAGTAAAAAGTTTCAATACTTTTGTTGACGTACCATTCAATGACCCGGTGACCACTAAATCTGTTTTACCATCATTATTATAATCCGCTAAAGCAATACCGCCGTTACTCACACCATTACCCGTACCTAACGGGTTCTGTGTAGGATTGAAACTCGCGGACCCAACGTTTGTATATGTCTGAAACCGGTTACCCGGGAATGATCTGCCCATAACAACAAAATCGATGGTTCCTGAATTATTAACGTCATTAAGTTTTATATTGCCATCATAAACACCGATTGTGTCTGTTCCTTCAATCATTGGGAACGCTTTTGCCGAGAATACACCATTAGTGTTTTCATAATAAACACAGGAAAGTTGTGAAACACTCAAAGTCGAACCTAACACCATGAAGTCCGTATCGCCGTCACGGTCAATATCTCCTACTGCCAACGATGCTGCCCTAAACCCTGTAGCTTCTGACGGGATAACGTTGGTAGTCAATGAATAACTAGAACTATTATTTTGATACATTGCTAACCGCCCGGTTGAACCCAGATCACCTCCGGCAACCAGTAAGTCCAAATCCCCGTCATTATCATAGTCGATAAACTTTACATCACCGTTGACAAGCCCATCGCCTGTACCCATTGGTTCGAGTGCACGTTGAAACCATTCGCCATTGAACCTATAAACATATAATTTCGCAAAACCGCCAGGATTTTTCCCGCAAACCACGAGGTCAAGATCACCGTCACGGTCATAGTCCCCAAGATCAAGACTAGCCACTGCAAAACCGTAAGGATTACTTCCATCGGAATCCATCCACTGTTTAGATTCGAACACACCGTTATTGTTTAAGTAATAATGTAACATAAACGATGCTGTATTGGCCACATCCCCACCGGCTGCAAGTAAGTCAAGGTCACCGTCATTATCAATATCGCCTAATATAACTTTCCCATACCCGCCCTTTTCGGCCTCAAGTACCTGACTGATTGTAAACACACTTGGCATGGTACCGGTAGAATTTGAGATTGCAGAGGTAGAACTTGCCAAACCGTATGTATTAAACGATTTAACCGCAAAATAATACGATTTTGTAATATCTAACCCGGTCAGCATTAACACTTCTTTTATCCCAGGTGTAGACGGAACAACTACCCTGGGTAAAACAGTCCCTGCACTGTACCACGATGATTCATCTAGTTCTCCGGTATTCGAATATTCAATGATATACTTATCAACTTTCCCGCCGGTACCGTCGGAATACCTTGACGGTGCGGTCCAGGTTAACAATACCTGTGCAGCTTTCGATACTACCAAATCATTAATAGTTGAAGGCGTCGAAGGAGCAGCAACCGAAAACTGGCTACTTTCATTTATCTCTCCAATAAGAGTTGAATTGACAGCAACCGGTTTCATGCGTAACCTAATATTTTGCTGTGTACCTAATGAACGGTTGATGAAGTCCGATGCTGTATCCCAGATAAACTGAAAATCCACTCCAGTGGGATTACCAAGTTTGGCAGTTAAACCAGGTGAATCGTTCCTGGGCGTACAATCATAATAATTTACTCCATCGCAACTATACTGTAACGTTAAATCAACATTTTCGCTTCCCGAAAAAAGAGTGTAGTCAATTACAATACTGCCAGTTGAATAATGCACTACAAGAGGATAAGCGATATAACCGCCTATGTATTTATATACAACACGCGGAGTGACCATCACACTATACGTCCCGCTACTCGCTCCAACCCCGCCGGATGCATACGTAATAGATGCGGATAAATCCGTAAAAGTAGTACCATAAACAATCTTAATCCTACCTCCACCTCCATGCCCGCCGATACCTCCAGTACCGCCTAATCTATTACCAGTCATCGCATATCCACTACCGCCACCAGCACTTCCAGTACCACCATCTGCTTTTAAAACAGAACTGTTTGCAAGTATAATATTTTTTGAGAATAATAATAACCCGCCACCGCTTCCACCACCAGAACCACCGCCACCGCCACCGGCAACTAAGTTACCCTGATTCCCTTTTCCTCCACCAGCTACTGGAGATCCCCCTGTTAGCCCATTTCCACCACAAACATTTATTTCACTGCTAATACTAACCAAGTACTTACCATCTAAAATTACACAGGCTCCACCATTACCACCCGCGTAACCCGGATAAAATGAACTTGTATTATAATCTCCATAACCCCCGGCACCGCCACCACCGCCGCCACTACCCATATACACTATTGAAGAAACGACAGTTCCATATACCGAACCTGCAACTGCACCTGTTCCACCAAGAATAGCAGTTCCTTCTACTGACGATGTTGATTTTCCACCATTACCACCTGCACAACCGATTCCACCATACGATCCACCAGAACCACCCCCGGCACCAGCTGCATTAGGACCAAGAATAGGAATGTCTCCCCCGATACCTCCTCCGACATTAACCACATCCGTACTACTGGAATATCCATACCCAACTGATCCGCCGTAACCATTCATCCCGCCGGCACCGCCCTGCTGGCCAGATGCGTATCCGTTAAGTTTTCCGCTGACATAAATACTATCAGCATGAACTTCAAACACCGAACCAGTGGTGATAAAAACCTCTTTTGATGCTTCAATCTCAAACTTTTTGATATTAGTGTGCACTCCGCCGACATTGGACGAAGTGTTTATTATCCAATCCGTTCCCCCGTGATCCCCTCCGCCTGTAGCGGTCCATACTGCATACGAACTGTTCACACCTAACAATAACACAGAGAAAATAAATACCACCGTCGCTAGAATAAACAACCTTTTTTTCATAAATGCCTTTCCTATAAACAATTTCTTTTAAACATTATTTTTTAAATACACACATTAAATCTTATGTAATTAACAACCATATATCAAAGTGAACTTATTCACATGAATTAAAACTGATTGATGAAACGCAAGTCATTTTCGTAGAATAAACGCATGTCGTTAATGTTATATTTCAGCATAGCAACGCGTTCCACACCGATACCAAACGCGTAACCTGTATACTTCTTCACATCATACCCTACGGCTTTAAACACGTTAGGATGAACCATACCTGCACCCAGTATTTCAACGTACCCTGAGTATTTACAAACATTACACCCAGGCCCTTTACAAAACGGGCAGGTCATATCAACTTCCGCACCGGGTTCTACAAACGGAAAATAACTCGGACGAAACCGCGCTTTAGTATTGTCACCAAAAAATGTTTTAATAAATGCCGTAAGCACGCCTTTCAACTGTGCGAATGTAATCTTCTCTCCTACGGCTAATCCTTCTACCTGATGAAACACAGTTGAATGCGAAGCATCAATTTCATCATGACGGTAAACACGTCCCGGACAAATCACGCGTAGAGGCGGGATTGAATTTTTCATCACCCGTATCTGCACAGGGCTTGTATGTGTACGTAAAAGATGCGCAGGACGGGTTAACGGGTCAACACATTTATCTTTCTCCGTAAAACTATGAACATAAAACGTATCCTGCATATCCCTGGCGGGATGGGTTGAAGGAATGTTCAGTGCTTCAAAATTATGGTATTCATCTTCAATCTCCGGCCCGTCAGCAACGTTGAACCCCAGGTACTTGAATACATCAATCATTTTATTAACAGTTTTCGTAAGCACATGTTCATGCCCGTGCGGTAAATCTTTTCCAGGTAGTGTATAATCAGCTTGTATTCTTCCACCGGCAATATTACTGCTTCCCCCAGAATCAAGCTCTACCTTTCTTTTTTTCCACCCGTCTTCAAGTTTCAGTTTAAGCTCATTAATATTTTTCCCGGCAGCCGGCCTATCCTCATTAGGCACAACTCCTAGTTGCTGAAACAACTGCGCGACCGCGCCTTGCCGGCTGAGATACTTATTTTTTATACGTTCAAGTGTTTCTAAATTCTGAGTATCCGTTATTTCACGTTCAGCTTCAACCGCTGTTTTTTCAATAATCTCCAGAAGTTCGGTTAATGTCATTTATTAATCCCTAACAGTTTTTCAAGATGTTTTTTTGCAAGTTTATGTTTTCTGTTTAATGCCAAAACATTATCATAACAATCCTGTGCGCGGGCAGTGTTACCAATCATTTCATAACATAATCCTAAATTATATAATACATCTTCGTTCCCCGGGCTTTTTGCATTAATATCCTCAAAACACTTCACTGCCTCGTCATACTTTTGATTAATAAAATAAAACTTCCCAAGCTCCAACGCGTCAGTAAGGCTAGTACTTCCACCCTTTTTTTGATTTCCATCTTGTTTAACCATAAACAACACCTGTACAACTCCTAACTTCCTATAAATGCTTAAATTTATTCATATCCTCATCACGCCCGAGGATTATAAGAATATCACCTGCCATAAGTTCACTATCCGGCTGTGGCGCAATAATCAGATCTTCCTTAAAATCCGTCTCCCCATCTTCAAGGACAACCGGCATCTTACGCCGGAGCCCGATTACATGCAAATTAAACCTCGCACGGATATCAGCTTCCTTAATAGTTTTACCCTTTAACATTTGAGGCAACAATATTTCGGTAATATTATATTCCGGCGATAATTCTATTTGTTCAATAATATTAGGAGAGACCAGGCTCTCAGCCAACCGTTCAGCCATTTCCTTCTCCGGAAACACAATGCGGTCCGCTCCGACTTTTGACAATAACTGCGCGTGCATGGGATTAACCCCGCGGACTATTAAGTTCCGCACACCCATTTCTTTCAATAACAAAGTAATAAAAATACTTGCCTCAACATTTTCGCCGATGGATACTATCACGGTTTCAAAATCCGTTATACCCAGCTCATTCAACGTTTTTTGGTCCGCTGCATCAGCTTGCACAGCCTGGTTTATCTCATTAGCAATATTTTTTACGTTATCTTCATTCACATCAATCCCCAAAACCTGGCATCCAAGCTTGGTCAACGCACGTGAAATATTTGCGCCAAAACTCCCTAACCCGATCACTACATAATTCTTTTGTTTTTTTGCCATATTAATTATTACCCTACATTCACCTGTTCTTCCGGATATTTTATCTTTGACGGTTGCATAGTTAACATTGCAAACCCTATTGTCATAAATCCAACCCTACCGATAAACATTGTCAATATGATTACTATTTTACTAAATTCTGACAGTAAAGAACAAAAACTTAACGCACTATTTTGAGGATTACCCACCGACAATCCCACTGTACCAAACGCCGAGATAACTTCAAATACTACATTTAACAAACTATGATCATCAGCAATATTGATAAATACTACAGCAAAGATACACCAAAGGATTGATATTACAAAAATAATTAATGCGTTCATCACCGTTATATCCGGTATACGGCGATCACGTATGTTAACTTCCTTTTTTCCACGGAAAACATTTAGCAACGTATAAACAATCACCGTAAATGTAACCGTCTTAATACCCCCGCCGGTACTGCTGGGTGATGCGCCGATAAACATTAATCCCATCAATACAACCAAACTGGTAGTTGTCATTGCACCTATATTAACTGTATTAAACCCTGCTGTACGCGCTGTAACACTCTGGAATAACGACGTCAGGGCTAACCCAAACGAATCCTTGGGAATATCCGTATTTTGATTAAACGCTTCAGCATAAAAAATCAGTACCGTACCTATAAGCACAAGCGCAATAGTGGACACTACCACTATTTTTGTTTGTAATGACACCCTTTGCTGTTTTTTAAGGTATATCAACTCGTAGAGTACAGGGAACCCTATACCACCTATAATTATAAGAACGATTATTCCGAAATTAACTATGAGATCACGCTGGCAATTTAATAGGTTTGTAGAATATAAACTAAACCCTGCATTACAAAAAGCTGCTACTGCATGAAAAACACTGTAGTAAATACCTTTAAGAAAACCATGTTTAGGAATAAAACTTACCGCAAGCACAGCCGAACCGATTAACTCAATAATAATTGTAGACTTTACAACGAATAATACAAAACTAAAAATGTTTTCAAAATTACTTTTTTGTAGCGCATCTTTTAAAGCCAGCCTATTCACAATAGAAATCTGTTGCCGGAACAACATGAATATTAATGTTGAGATTGTCATATACCCCAACCCGCCAAGCTGTATCAACAACAAAACGACAATTTGGCCAAATAAGGTAAGGTTTTCCCCGATATCAACCACCACAAGGCCGGTGACGCATACCGCGGATGTAGAAGTAAACAACGCATCAATAAAACTGAACTTAAAACCATTTTTTGCAGCGAAAGGCAAAAATAGCGCTAAGGTACCAACAAGAATTAATCCCACAAACCCTATTGATATAACCTGCGTTGCTGTTAACTTAAACTTTTGGCTAAAAGCCATTTATGCTTTTTTTAACGCGGGTTTAACAGCTTCAACAACCTTTGCAAACGCTTCCATATCATTCACTGCGAGTTCAGACAATATTTTGCGGTCAAGGCCGATCTTACTTTTATTCAACCCGTCAATAAACTGGCTGTAGTTCAACCCAAAAGACCTTACTGCAGTGTTTATGCGTATAGTCCACAAACTCCGGAAGTCCGCTTTCTTATCTTTTCTCCCGGCAAAAGCATAAGCCATTGACTTATAAACCTGCTCTTTTGCTGCTTCAAACTTTTTACTTTTGCCGTATCTATACCCTTTAGCTTGTTTGAATAACCTTTTTTTCCGTGCATGCGACTCTTTACCGCTACTTACCCTAACCATTTGTTTATCTCCTAATCATACCGTTTTTTCTATAACTACCAAAACACTATTTAATTTAGATCCATATTACTTACGCGTATGGCAATAACCGGTGTATACGTTTCGTTTCTGTCTCACCCAATACGTTTAACTTACGGTTATGCCGCATACGTTTTGACGATTTCCCTGTCAATAAATGCCGGGTACCGTTTTTTTTGTATTTAACTTTACCTGTACCGGTCATTTTAAACCTTTTTTTTGCGCCGCTATGTGATTTCATTTTACCCATTTTTCTAATACCTTTTATCCCTTTCTTTTATACTACAACTTTAGACTTTGGCGTCAATAGCATCCCAATCGGCCCGTCGATACCATAAAAATTTTCGTTCTCAATATTTGCCACTTCAGCTGTCTGGTCCTTCACTTTCTGCAATAACGCCTGTCCTAAATCCTTATGCTGTCGTTCACGTCCCCATAACTGTATGGTAACCTTAACTTTATTTCTTTCTCCAAGAAATGCTTTTATATGGTTAAGCTTTGTCTCAAAATCATGCGGCCCGATTCTGGGACGAAAACGTATTTCCTTAACCTCTCCGCCCTGCTGTTTTTTCTGTTGCTGCTTGATCTTCTTTTGTTGTTCGTAACAGTATTTACTATACTCAATAACCCTGCAAACCGGCGGGTTTGCATTTGGTGAAATCTCTACAAGATCCACCCCTTGCTGTTTTGCAAGGTCTATTGCCTGTTGTATCGGTATGACACCGACCTGTTTTCCATCAATATCAATTACCCTAACCTCTGGGACACGAATCTGGGTATTAACCCGTGCTCTTACAATAATAATACTCCTGTTCCTCCTCTATTTCTTAGTTTTTATTAGCTCAGTAACCTGAGCCGTAAAACTTGACAAGTCCATACTGCCAAGATCACCTTTTTTATGCTGACGCACACTTAACACCTTATTTTCAACTTCACGTTTACCCAGTACTATGGTAAACGGCACTTTTTGTAGTTCTGCTTCCCTTATCTTTAACCCGATCTTTTCATTCCGCAGATCCAACTTCGCACGGATACCGTTTGATTTCAATACATCACACACCTGTTTTGCATACTCATCCTGTTTATCCGTTATTGTTGCGATAAGCACTTGCACAGGTGATAACCACACAGGGAACGCGCCGGCGTAGTGTTCAATTAACACTCCAAAGAACCGTTCAAGCGAACCCATCAACGCGCGGTGTATCATAATAACAGTTTCATCCTTACCCTCGTTGTTGCGGTAGGTAACATTAAACCTCTCCGGTAAGTTAAAATCCACCTGTATTGTTGAACACTGCCACGTACGGTTTAAACAATCCTTAATTTTGATATCAATCTTTGGGCCGTAGAACACACCCGCTCCGGGATCTATCTGGTATGTTAACCCAATTTTTTCCAGTGCAGTTTTCAACGCATTTTCTGCGCGGGACCAGTTTTCAGTACTACCTACTGAATTAGGCGGCCGTGTAGAAATATACACTTCATAATTCTCAAACCCAAATGTTTTGAGGATATACACCACAAAATTTAATGCGTTAACCACTTCATCTTCTATCTGGTCTAAACGGCAAAAAATATGCGCATCATCCTGGGTAAACCCGCGTACCCGCATTAACCCGTGCAGCACACCGGACCGTTCATACCGGTACACCGTCCCAAGCTCACACCACCTGAACGGCAATTCGCGGTAACTTCTTAACGCTGATTTATAAACCAGTATATGAAACGGGCAGTTCATTGGCTTAATTTCATAATCCTGCTTATCAATTTCCATAGGAGAGTACATATTCTCCCGGTAAAAATCCCAATGCCCCGAAATCTGCCAAAGATCAATTTTTGCTATATGCGGCGTAAATAATATATCATACCCGTTCTTCAGATGTTCTTCTCTCCAGAAATCTTCTATAGTTTTACGTATTAACGCTCCTTTAGGATGCCAGAAGATAAGCCCCGGCCCTGCCTCTTCATAGATACCAAACAGGTCAAGGTCACGCCCTAGCTTGCGATGATCCCGCAGTTTAGCTTCTTCCAGAAGTTTCAGATAATCCTCAAGTTCCTGCTTTGTAAAGAACGCAGTAGCATATATACGCTGCAATTGTTCACGTTTCTCATCCCCGCGCCAGTACGCACCTGCTACGGATAAAAGCTTAAAATACTTAATTTCACCGGTAGTATTCATATGCGGCCCGCGGCAGAGATCGGTAAACTTTCCCTGCGTGTACATAGACACAGTTGCATCCGGGATACCGTCTATCAGTTCAACCTTATACTTCTCCCCGAGTTCAGCAAACATCTTAATAGCTTCAGGTTTCCCGATTTCTGTGCGTACAAATACAGTGTTTTCATTAACAATCTCGCGCATACGCTGTTCAATTTTACCAAAATCCTCAACGGTAAACGCACTGCCGCCGGAACGTTCAAAATCGTAATAAAACCCGTCATCAATCGATGGGCCGATTGCAAGCTTAGTTCCCGGGAACAGTTCTTGCACAGCTTGTGCCATTATATGACTAGCGGAATGACGGAGAGTACTCAACTCTTCACGCGAATGCATTTTCTCTACAACTTCCATATTTTCTCAATTTTTTTCTATTACTTCAAATTTCTGTCTGTATATATTGTTACTAATAAAAACAAACTTGGGCGGTACAGGACTTGAACCTGTGACCCCTACCATGTCAAGGTAGTACTCTAGCCAACTGAGCTAACCGCCCATAAACTTATATTGTCTTTAAGGCGTGGGCCGGATTCGAACCGGCGAATCGGAGTTTTGCAGACTCCTCCCTTGCCACTTGGGTACCACGCCAAAATGCGTTTATGAAAACAAAAATTAGCGGGGGACGGGGTTCGAACCCGCGACCTTCTGCTTGGCAAGCAGACATTCTACCACTGAACTACCCCCGCATACGCATTTCACCCGTACGCTATAAACATTTATAATATTTTACTATGTCCAAAGTCTTTCTGTCAATAATATACAAAAGACCCTATGCGCCATACTTCCCGAGTTTGAGAGCATTCGCCAAAGCCACCGGCATTACCTCACACGCATGCATTCTCCCGAGACTGCCATGCATACACTCGCGTTCAGTAAACTTCTGCACATCATTTATTGGCGTGAACTTTGACCAGATAAGCGCAGGTACGTGATGCCACGAATGCCCTTTCATCACAGCCGGGGTTGAATGATCACCGGTAAATACTATAGTATCAAACCCTAACCCTCTGATTTCAGGTATATACTTATCAATCTCTTCTATCATCTTAACTTTCCCGTCGAAATTACCATCTTCCCCCATCGCATCAGTTTTCTTTATATGCAAATAAAAGAAATCAAATTTACTCATATTATCTTTTACGGTACGTATTTCATCCGCTAACGTTTCACCTGTGGACAGGATCTCCATCCCAACCAATTGCGCTAACCCGCGGTACATTGGATACGTCGCAACTGCCGCAGGGGTTAATTTATACAATTTCCCCATTGACGGTATATCCGGATACTTAGCAAACCCGCGTAACAACGGATAATTTGCCGGAACCTCATCCTTAAGTAATTCCTTAACTCTATCGATGAACTTATTTATAACAATTTCACTTTTTTTCGACCCATTATCAATCGCCTTCACTGCTAACGGTGCGCGATGTTCTTTCTGCGGATCATTTTCAGTAAGGTTAAACTCCAAACCATCCCCTGTGAATACCACGACAAACCTATGCTCTTTTCCGGACTTAATCAAAACTTTTACACCGTCAATCTCAGTAATATTTTTTTGAAGAAACGAACACAACTCCTTATTCTTATCAGTTGGTATCCGTCCCGCACGGCGGTCAACAATTTCATTTATTGATTTATCATATGTAGCAAAATTCGCGCGGCACGCCAAATCGTTGCAAGTAAGCTTAATCCCCGACCCCAGCGCTTCCAATACCCCGCGCCCGATTTCGTATTTTGTAGGATCATAACCAAACAAGGATAAATGCGCAGGCCCGCTTCCCGGCGTAATACCCGGATAAATAGGAGTTGTCACCCCACAAGCAGACTCACGCGCTAAAGAATCAAGGTTAGGATGTTTCGCAGTCTCCAGTTCAGATAATCCTGTCTCAGGCAACGCCATCCCACCCAACCCGTCAGCAACTACAAGTAATACTTTACTATCAGTCCTTATGACCACCGATGAAACTAAATTTATCAACGTTTTTTCCACAAAAATTATTCTCCTATTACTCAATTTTGAATCTTAAAAAACTGGGCAGGAAGGGACTTGAACCCATACCCCTTTCGGGACACGCCCCTCAAACGTGCGCGTATGCCAATTCCGCCACCTGCCCGTTATATATAGTAATTATGTGAAGGCTCAACATTATAATAACAACTTTACTTTGCAGTATTCCCTTGTTGCGGCGCTGCCGGTACTGTATTACCTGACGGTACAGAGATTGGATTTTCACCGGGCTGCTGTTGCTGCGCCGGCTGTGCTACAGGTTGCTGTACCGCAATCCCGTCAGTAACCGACCTTGTGGACTTAGACGGAACGACTGTCAATAATAACGACGTAACAGCGAATGCCACAGCTACTCCTATAGTAATCCTTTTTAGCAACACATTACCTGACCCGCCGGAAAGGATCATATCGCTTGTACTGCTTACAAGCCCCGCTAAACTCGACCCTTTACTCGACTGTATTAACACTATCAACATTAACAATATGCTGATGATCACATGCAAGACTACAAGAATTGGATACATATACAGTTTTTTTCCTTAACTTTCTTAACCTATTTATTTTGTAACGCTGCAATCCCCGGCAGCTCTTTACCTTCGAGAAATTCCAATGACGCACCACCGCCGGTAGAAATATGAGACATTTTATCCGCCACACCGGCCTGAACTACAGCCGAAGCCGTATCCCCTCCTCCGATAATAGTTATTGCGCCTTTACCGGTAATCCCCGCCAATATTTTTGCAATTGAAAACGTTCCATTCGCGAACTTATCAATCTCAAACACTCCAAGCGGGCCATTCCAGCATACAGTCTTCGCTTTGGCAAGATGTTCGCCATAAAGTTTAACAGTCATCGGGCCGATATCCAACCCTTTCCATCCGGCAGGAATATCCATACCCGATGTATTCATAGTTTCAGCTTCAGCACTAACATCCTTCGCAACAACATGATCTATCGGCAATAACAAATGCACACGCTTGGCAGTTGCCTGCTCAACAATCTTCTTTGCAAGGTCAACTTTATCATTCTCAACAAGCGAATCACCGGTATTAACCCCTTTTGCTTTAAGCAGTGTATATGCCATTGCCCCGCCGATAACCAGTGCATCAACTTTGGCTAGTAAGTTTGTTATAACTTCAATTTTATCAGAAACCTTCGCTCCGCCAAGAATTGCGTAGAACGGCCTTACTGGCGCTTCTAACGCTTTACCAAGATACTCAATCTCTTTTTGTACAAGAAAACCGGCAACTGCAGGCAAGTACTTAGTTACACCTTCTGTTGATGCATGTGCACGATGTACGGTACCGAACGCATCCTGGACAAAAACTTCAGCTAAACTCGCGAGTTCTTTCGCAAAATTTTCATCATTCTCTTCTTCTTCCGCGTGAAACCTCAAGTTTTCAAGCAATAACACTTCACTACTGTTCAACGCAGCAGCTGCGCTCTTCGCAGCATCGCCGACACAATCCTCTGCAAACTTAACATCTTTTCCCAGGAGTTCACTTAACCGTTTGACTACTGGCCGTAAACTATATTTTGGATCAACCTTCCCTTTCGGGCGTCCAAGATGCGCGCAGAGAATTACCTTACACTGCTTTTCAATCAAATACTTTACCGTCGGGATAGTACCAACTATACGGGTATCATCGGATATATTACCGTTCTCATCCAACGGCACATTATAATCCACCCGTGCCAAAACTTTTTTCCCGGCAAGATCGATATCAGTAATACTCTTCTTTGCCATGCTTAGATACCCTTCTTTATCATATGCTTAATAAGATCAACAACACGGTTGGAATATCCCCATTCATTATCGTACCATGACACAACTTTGAAGAACCGTTTTTCGCCTTTCAGATTATTCTGTAACGTTGCTAATGAATCATAAATTGATGAACGTTCATCATGAATAAAATCAGTTGACACAACTTCTTCATCCGCAACGCCAAGGATACCTTTGAGATACGACTGTGACGCTTTTTTAAGCAACGCATCGATTTCTTCAATTGAAGAATCCTTAGTTGAACGGAACACCAGGTCAACAACTGAAACATCGGCAGTAGGAACGCGGAATGACATCCCTGTAAGCTTACCCTTAACTACAGGAAGAACTTCACCCACCGCTTTTGCCGCACCAGTTGTTGACGGAATAATATTCAACGCCGCTGCACGCCCGCCGCGCCAATCCTTCTTTGACGGCCCGTCCACGGTTTTCTGTGTAGCAGTATAAGAATGAATAGTTGTCATCAAACCGGTCTCAATCCCAATACCTTCTTTAAGAATAACATGCACAACCGGAGCAAGGCAGTTAGTCGTACAAGACGCGTTTGATACAATATTATGTTTTGCAGGATCATACTCTTCATGATTAACTCCAACGAGTAAAGTCTTTACATCCCCTTTTCCGGGAGCGCTGAGCACAACCTTTTTCGCACCCGCTGCTAAATGCCCTTTTGCCTTCTCAGAATCCGTGAATAACCCGGTAGACTCAATCACGAGCTCCACCCCAAGTTCCTTCCACGGCAACTGCGCAGGTTCTTTAGTCGCGGCAACGCATTTAATCTTATGTCCGTTCACAACAAGGACATCATCTTCTGCAATATCAGCCTTACTCTTCTCACAACCAACCGTACCTTTGAACTTTCCATGCACAGAATCATATTTCATCTGATACGAAAAATATTTAGCGTCAGTGCTCACATCCACCACTGCAACGACATCAATTTCTTTCCCAAGAACACCTTTTTCAACCATTGCGTTCAATACTAATCTACCAATTCTTCCAAAACCGTTAATCCCTACTTTTACTCCCATAACACCTTTACTCCTCCTCTTTCCTTATTAAAGTTAATTATACTACTTTGAAAACTCCAACTTAATACCACTACATGAAAGCATTAATTATATAACAATATTATTAAAAGTCAACAAAAATACAACCATAAAACACATTAAACATTGTTACTCCCCATGCGCTACGGTAATTCCATACACCGCCTTAGCTCCGCCAATACTATTAACCGCCTTAGCACACTGGTTGATAGTAGTTGAAGTGGTACATACATCATCAATTATTACCACGACTTTACCCCTGAAATATCCGGTTCTAACAGTAAACGCGTCCTCCAAGTTCTTAATCCTCTCCTCGCGGGTCAACCCCACCTGACTCCGGGTAAGGCGTGAACGCCGCACTTTTCCTTTAACAACCTTCACATTAACGAGTTTTCCGATTTCTTTTGCCAGTACTTCAGTCTGGTTATACCCCCGCCGCAGGTAATTCCATAAATACAGCGGTACCGGTATCAACGCATCAACTTTATCCCAATCATACCCATCCCTTAATTGCTTCACGACATAGCCGGCAAGCACAGAACCTAGATAATCCTTCCCGCTATACTTAAAATCATGAATCAACCGTTTAAGCACACCATCATACACCCCCGCCGCACGGATATAATCCACCCATCTTTTCTCATGTACATTCCTGCAGAACACGCAATAAGTTTCACCCGGTTTTTCTAACGGCTTCCCACAAAAACGGCAGTAACTCGACGATACAGGAACAATATTTTCATAACATGTTCCACATAACAATTTATTGTAATTACAATTTCTATTCAACACCTTTTTGCAGATAACACAACACGGCGGCAAAAAAAAGTCAATTATTTCACCCAGCATAAACCCTCACCCCTCAAGCACATTCACTCACTTAATCACAAACCAATTTCGACCTAGAACCTTAACGTAACCCGTCCCGACAGATTTGCTTCGAACCTGCTTTCATTATTTTCCGGTAACTTATCTGGTTGCCGGTCCCAGAAATGGCTTGCACCCATCCCGAGCACTACCTGAAGATACCGTGAAGTTTCAAACCTTGTATCCGCGGAAAAAGATAATGTATCACTATTATTACTCGCAGTTTTTATGGAATCCACACGCGCATATTTAATCCCGGAATTAATCGTAATCCTATTCCCCGCGGGTATCGGCTGTTTAATAAACGGCAATTTAAACTCCTGGGGTAATGTTATATCATAACTCGACCCGATATCAAAACTCAAATTTTGCGTATCCGCACTAAGATTTTTATTTTCCGGTTTTCCGTTATAAGTATTCTCTGAACGATACCCGAAATTCGGCCTCAACTGAAAATCCTTAAATATACGGAAAGACACTTGAGTTGACAAATTATACGACTGCCTGGTAGACTTCAATACAAACGCACCTTTTTGCGGGTCATACGTGTTTTCTATCACCTCATTGACACTGGCACTGATATTAGGGACAAACCGTTCAAGAATCCTTATATTCCAGTTAGTAGAATAATTATCTTCCAAATTAAACGAACTTTTTTCGCGTTCCGTTTCTTTATGCGCTAAATTAAAACTGGTATCCTGGAACTGCACATATTTTTCTACAAACAACATATCCTCAATCCCGCGGATACTAAACGAATAATTCGGCCAGTTAAGGCTTTCTTCCGCAATATTCTGCACATTATCCATCTTACGCGACTGCGAGTAATTACCGTTAAAAGTAAGTGTTTGCAACGGTTTCAACCGTTTATGCATTGTTTTATAATCCCCAAACGGCGTCCACCCTCCGCCAAGCGTAATATTATTATTCTCAATTGACGTTTTAGGATTAATTCCTTTCACCCCATTTTCAGTATTAGGCAAAATATCAACTCTTCCCTGAGTAACATATGGCACAGCTTCATATGAATCATTAAAATCATAACTCACTGCAGAATTGAACCTCATCATACTTAACGGCTTAAAAAACTTAAGTGTCCCCTGTGATACCGTCCAGCTAAGCGAAGTTGTCATATTCCGGTTGAGAGACTTATACGCCGTATTATTCACGTTTAATGTATCACTGATTTCATTCTTAAAATTAGCGGTAGGGTTAAACCATTTAAAGAACCCCAGGCGCGTATTAAACTCGAGCAGTTCACTCTGTGATTTATTAATCCCAACCTCCGTCATTGTCGTCGTAGAAAATGCCACACGCCGGGTTTCATTTGACTTAGTATACCTTGGCTCAAGAGTAAACCCAGGCCAGAACTCAAAACTCATATTAGCATCGTATGATTCTCTTTGGTCAATGTAATCAAACAACCCATCCTTTTCCTGCTGGAACATATCCAAACGTTTCCAGAACTCATCCCACGCCTGCTCTGGCACCTGCGACATCAACTCTCTCTGACTTTTTGTTTCAAGCGTATCATCCGCCCAGTCTTTTGTCCGTTGATAACTTCCCGCTATCCTTGACGGAATCGGGCGCAACATAACATATTTAGTAGGTAAAATATCAAACTTTGCGAAAGGCACTTCATAATTAATCCGGCTGCTGATATCCTCATGATTTTCAATCCTAAACGTACTCGTTGAGAACCCATAATATTCGCGTACTTCCTTACCGTAATTAACATTCAACGCCGGTACTTTAGGAAAGATAAGCCCTGTTGATAACGACCCTCTTTTTGTACTCACCGCACCCTGATCCTGCTGACGGCTGAATTCATTCTGTGCGGAATTATCCACTCTCCTCTGATCCCAGGTAGCACTGAAATTCATCGGGATTGACGGTAATTTAACGAACCCCACATCCAACGTATACTGATCAATTGCAATATTATCAAGCGTTGTCTGTGCAAGGCTGCGGAAGGTAGGCTCAATTTTTTTATACCCCATACTTGCATTGACCCACTCCGGGATAATCATGTCACTCCTGAGCTTCCACGCAGCTCCGGGTTCCGCGCGTACTTCATCAAGGTACATATCATTCACCCACACTTCCCCAACTGCCTTATTAACTTCGGTGAGAGCTGAAGTATTAACCACCCCAACGCGTATCATCTGTACCGCTTTGATTGACGGCGACCCAACCACGACGTCAAACCCATCGGGTATACCATCACTGTTTTGGTCATACAACGACAACTGTTCCAACCGCCATTCCTTAGTCAACCCGTCAAGCTGTACCCTGCGTTCAAAATACGCGGTATCATTACCCACCTGGAAAATAAACATCTCAGGAACATTAGCAGTCTCCGTCCTGGGAAACATAAAGAACGACAATTTTTTGTATTTTGAGATATCAACCGGCTGCGTAAAATCTATCCGCGTAGTACCTGTAGACCCTGCGTGAAGAGAATACACAAGCGACATAGCCTGTTCTCTTCTCCAATTATTCTGCGTAGTTAATCCCGTGGCAGTAGTATCCTGCTGGTCAATCCTGTACAATTCCTTATACCGCTCGTCATAAATTAACGGGATATACTCAAGATTATCCTCATTATTCAACGCGGTCAGAGTAAGCGTCCCTCCGTTAACTCCATACACCGCTGTATTTCTCCACTTATTTCCCACCAACGCGATATACGCGATTTTTATACGTTTATACACCTGATTCTCGGTACTACCACCCCGCAATGTCAACCTCATCTGTTTAATAGCCGCCCATGCGGTTTTATCCGTGATGTTTAAGTCAACCTTTAACATCTTCCACCCAAACCAGTCAATCTTATTATGCACAACCCCATCCTCGTCGATAAATGAAGCAAATACCTGCCCAGTATCATTATCGGTATCAAGCACGCGGTCCTTATCCAGGTCTTCGGTATCAATTTTTCCATTACCCGCACCGATATCAGAAACTGATTCCTTATAATTATACTTCCACCCGACATCCTCCCCGGGGTTTAACAACCCGTCAAAGTTCAGGTCTTCAGTATCCAACTCGCCATCGCCATCCGCGTCTTCACTTATCCCGCCGTATCTTATACTAAACTCAGTCCCGCTATTATCTCCCCATATCCATAATTCCATACTCTGTTTTGTAGAATAATCCGTCCCGGTATTTGATACAGGCTGTACGATTGACACTTCACCCGTACTGTTCACCATGCCATAGTTGAAGGTAAGAATTGTCCTGCGTTCATTCAACCTCTGGTTATCCGCCTGGTTGTAATAATCAGGATTAATATTTTTTAATTCCTCTTCTTCATTATTAAGAATCCCGATAGTATCAATTACCTTGCGGTCACCATCCTGTTTTTCTTTCCCATAAAAACTTACCGGCATATCAGACGCCACACCCGTTGGCCCTATCGCGGGAAGCCACGATTCCTTTACCATACCAACAGAATCCACTTGCTTAATCCCTTCCATAGACTCAATCAACGCCTTACCGTACGTATTCGGCGTGATATCACTCCCCGCAAGCTCACCGGAGAACGACATCTGAACCGGTAAAAGCGGTACCTTAAGGTTTAGCAGGTTCATATCCACTTCTCTCACCATAACACTCCGCGGCGCTGACCGCACATCCGGCAGCTGCGTGGAAGACGGCGTTCCCTGATACAACGCACTCCCGCCGATATTAAAATTCTGGTTTGGCCGCCACTCCAACCTCCCGCCGGCGAGTGACTCACCTGACGACCCAATAAACGGCGCCTGTTCATAACTTATCTCAATAACACTATTCCCAAGAATTTTATCATCCCTCAAAAAATCTATGTACCCGGAATCGTAATCAATAAAATAATCTTCTTTACTTAACGCCCTACCGTCAACAATGATGCGTTCCGATTGAGGGACAATATTGGGTTCAAGATTTATGCGTTTTAATAAGTAAGTATATTCTATATACGCCGTATATGTAGGCATACGCTGTGACTTTGTTGCAACATACGCGTTTTCAAGAAATGGATGTAAACTCTTAAAACTGAACACCCCGGCATCAAAATCTATATCAACATCCGCAGGATATTTCGGGGTAACCTGCGTATCACTCACCTGCCCAACTTCATCTGTCTGTCCCGGCATTGTTATCTTAAAAACAAAATTACCTCTACCATCATCACGTATGATCTTAGGCTGTTTTAAACGGTAATAATTCCGGTATTCTCTTCTATACCCCAACTCCGCCTGGTTAGAGATCGGCATATCATTCGTTGTCTTTAAAATTTTTAACCGCCCGGGCGTACCTACGGACGTGCTTAACCATTTAACCGTTCCATCGGTATCAGTATACTGATAATCAATTGCCAGTACCCAGCTTTCTTCAAGATAACGACGGAAAATAATCAAGTTTTTTTCATGGTCAATCGTATAATCCACCCCGGGCGATAACGGATTAAAATATCCGGTATACGTGGAAGTATTTATATCATAATCCTCAACTACAAACGATTCACCGATTTCCTTTGTATTATTATCACTGTTCAGGTCATCACGGTATATACGTTCAGTCCCGCGTATAATTTTCCCTACCTGTGAAGGGAACGCGAACTGAAAATACTTATTTTCGATATAATCAATATCCCGTATCCACTCCTTCGCAACCTCTTTATTACCCTGAAACTTTTTTACTTTCGGCGTACCTTTAGTCTGTGAACCTACAACATCAAATTTAAAACCGTATTTTTGCCCGGCAACTTTGATACCAAAAACGTTTTTTGTAGGTACAGCCAGTAATTCAGACGGTATGGATAATGTTACGTCACCGAACATAGCATCCTGAACTACCTCACCGGGTGAACCTTTATAAACAACAGAAATATCCTGTTTCGCTCCGGCAGTACCGTCGTTATAATCAACGTTTACATCAACCTTTTCCCCAACCTTACCGTTAATACGTATCCTCAACGCCTGGTCCATATCCGGCGGCTGCAACCCCTGATTACGTTCTGTTTTACCTTTTTCGCTGGTATATTGTTTGTACTTAAGATTCATCCCGATATCTTTTTGCCCGTCAACAGATAAAGCGGACTCATACGGCAGTGTCCACGATATCCCGGTTTGCCCTGGTTGTTGTACTAACTGCGGGAGAGACGGCCGGTCACCGGGAGATAACGCATCTGCCGTACCACTTGACGATAATACCCTTAACGGGTTAAAAATCCCTTTTTCCTTGTCGGACCTTACATTATTCCACTCATCCTGAGAGAACTCAATCTCGGGAGAAGTATCCTCTTCCTGCTCAAATAAATCATACCCGGAAACAGGGTTAACCCAAAACAATATTTGAAATAACAACAACAATTTAATCAGTTTCACATAACTCTCCATACAATAAACCTTAAATTATACTTAATTTATACATCTGCATATATAAATAGTTAAAATGAACATTTATTATTGCAACACCTTTTTTGTGATATCACATCATATAGTTTTGTATAATACACAACCATAAATTTATGAATAAATTACGGTGGTACATACTAAAAAACTTTTCAGGCCCGTTTTTACTTGGGCTACTAATATTTTCATTCCTGTTAATATTTGACAAAATATTTACATTAGTAAACCTAATGTTTGCGAAAGGCGTAAACCCAGTATCCGTCGGCAAACTTTTTATGCTGCTGATCCCCACTCTCGTACCGTTAACTTTCCCGATGTCATTTTTGGTAGGCAGCCTGTTAACCTTTGCGCGTATGGCAGAAGACAACGAGATAACCGCAATCCGCGCATCCGGTATAAAACTTACAGGCTTAATCCTGCCATTTATTATTCTCTCACTATTTTTCAGTAGCTCGCTTGTATGGTACAACCAGAACATCTTACCCACAGCGCAACGCTACTTCCGCATACTTTATCAGAACATCCTCGCAGAGAAACCGTATATAAGGATTGAAGAAGGCACGTACCTGACGTTGAACCAATACAAAATTTATGTAGAATCCCGTGATGCACAAAACTTTTTTCATCAAGTACTTATCTACAAATTTAATGACACTTTTTCTCCGCCGGTACGCATAAGCGCGATGAAAGGCCGGTGTTACACAAACTTCCAGGAAAGCTTGGTATTTGAACTTTTTGACGGCAAAATCAGCCAGCCATCAAAACACGCGTTAACTCAGGTGGTAGACACCAAATTTGAACGCTACGTTTTAGTCATTACGTTGTCTCAAGATATTAAAGAATACAACAACGCATCGCGTACAATCCGTGAAATGACCGGTAAAGAACTCAAACTTGAAATCTCAAAAATAAAAGACAACTTCTCCGCAACTGCACGCATGGCGGTGGAATACAATTTACGTAACGGCATAGCCTTCGCATGTTTAATGTTTACACTTACCGGCATACCATTGGGAATACAGATCCGCCAGCGCAACCGCGCGATCGGTTTTGCCGCGAGTATTATAGTAATTGCGATATACTACTTAGCCTTGATATTCGGCATAACCCTTGGCGACCGCAGTATCCTCCCTGCGAGTATAGCAATGTGGCTGCCTAACATTATCGTCGGTATAATCGGCATATTCTTGTATTACAGGATGTCAAAAATATGAAAAAATACTTGTTACAGAAATACTTTATCTTTCATTACATCCGCCCGTTTATCTACGGATTATTCATAGTCTGGCTGTTAACTATGATCTCGCAGTTTTTTGACCGCCTGGACTTACTGGTCACCAATAAACCTGCAATACAAGATATTATAGCGTACCTATTACTGCGTTCACCATTTTGGACACTGCAGATTCTCCCGATTATAACATTACTCGCACTACTTTTTGCGTTGAATAACCTTTCCCACACAGGAGAACTCACAGCAATAAAATCCGCAGGCGTGGATATTTACAAATTCATAAAACCGGTATTCTATATCGGTATTTTATTAAGCCTAACCTCCTTCTATTTTTTTGAATACGTAATAATTCACAGTAACGCGCAATCCGACTACATTTTCCGTACAAAATTCAAAAATGCCGAACCCAATATGCAGGTACTGCAAACCAACGTTTTTCTTGTAGGACAAAACGGCCAGTATTTTACAGCCAATCTTGTTGACCCCTCAAAAAATGAACTACAAGGTTTTGTAATGGAAAGTTTTGATAATGATTTTCATATAAAAACCCAAACGATCTCTAAGCGCGCAGTTTGGGATAAACAAAATAGTATATGGACACTTTACGACACTGTTGACCGCCGGTATAATGCAAACGAAGAAATTGTATCACAAACATACAAACATACAAAAACCGTCCCGCTAAACGAAACAATCAACGATTTTGTGTATTACTCCCCCAACCTAGAAGAAATGAATTTTATCAAACTAAAACAATACATCACATCATTACGGCTAAAAGGCCGACAGACCGCGCGGGAAGAAGTACAGTATCACATGAAATTTTCGTACCCTCTAGCAAACCTGGTTGTATTAATTTTTGGGTTATACTTTGGATTATTAACCCAGAAAAGCGGGAAACTGCGTAGTTTCAGTATATGCCTTATCAGCACATTTTTATACTGGGGCGTACTTTCAGTGAGCAGGTCAGTAGGGGATACAGGACGAATACCGCCGTTAATCGCAGCATGGCTACCCAACGTGTTATTCACAACAATCGGAGCAATACTGCTTACCCGCGTACACAGGTAATTTAGGAAAAAGTTTTACTTCACTACCGCCATTCGGCCAACTTTAAGACTTTTTTCAGTTTTCAACGCGTAAAGATACACACCAGCCGCAACTTTCTGGCCGTAAGTATTTGTGAGATCCCATTGAGCTTCATACTTATAACTCTCATCGGATAATGAAATTAACCTTATTTCTGTAGAAGGAATTGTTTTTATCAATTCCCCGTTAATGGTAAACACCAATATTTGCCTTGTAGACGACGGTTTACCTAAAACAAAACTCGCAGTGAACAACCCGCTGGAACAAGGATTTGGAGAGCCGTACATACTCAAAATCTCATCATCCCCAATTTTTGTCCGTAAAATATTTGAGACTAAATAACTATTCCCCGTCCCGAATATCCCTTCAATTGTAATTGAACTTTCCTGGCCATTATTAGACTTAGTATCCGGCGTAGTAAACATTGCTCCGTCGCAGAAAGGATGTTTTGACGAACACCCGCTATCCGCATCACCTGGCTCGCTTCTATCAGAAGTATGAAGTTTAACACCAAGATAATCCGTACTATACTTATTATTAATAATGTTATGGTTGAACCTGGTATTCAACACCCCGCCATCCGGAGGATAAGCAAGCTTGCCGTACAATACAGTTTCATCCACATGCCAGATTAACAATCCTTCGGTACACAATCCCTGGTCATACTTAAGTTTAGGCTCAGACTTTCTGCGGTATTCAACCAAAAAATATTCTTCCCATATACCTTGTTTATTCCCGGTATCTATAGGAATCTTAATAATACCTTCCAGCGCTCTCTCAGATGGTACAATCTGTTTTCCTATAGTCGATGACACAATAACTTGTGTACTTGAAATATTATTACTGGTATTAGACGGTGATACCCACCCAAGAACAGTCTTACACCAAGCACATGTATGAGACGGATTACTCCCGCTAAGATCCCCGGATTTCCCTCCCCAGTTACCATAATCCATCAAACACCATACCCCGACTATACTTTTAGAAATACTTCCCGTTCTATACATATCAGCTAAACCCAATTGATGCCCGAATTCATGGCAGATAGTACCTAGAGGGTCAGACTCCTTTTCTTTTGCAGGAACTAACAACCCTTCGTTAAACCCGCATACCGAGTTATAATATCCCTCCCACGAAAGAAAGACCGACCATATATCCCCTTCAACCCCGGTAGATTCCTGGCCATACCCTGCATGCAGTATCATCACCGCATTATATGTAGCCGTACTTATGTTAGCACCATTTTCATTTGCTACTGCCACAGCATCTTTGAACAACCTGTGAGTATTAGCTTCAAGCACAGTATCCGGTGCGCCGTATGACTGCATAGTATTTGACAGGTTAAATGCACCGTTAGCAGGAAACGTACTGATCACCAACTGCAACTTACCATATGACACCTCGCTGTAATACTCCGCCATACGTTTAAGATATCCCTGTACTGTGGACAACTCAAACGCATTAATTGTAGCACTACCGCTGGTAGTAGCTCCAGCTGATGCGAAGTTCACTATAATCGCCGCAATCTTTTTTTGCCCGATTGTACCAAGTTTAGTAGCGAGAATATCTTCGTTTATCCCCAACGCGCGCATACCGCGCACATCAGGTAGTTTATGAACATGCTCACGCGGTTCCTGCCATGCAAATTGAGGGTGTAATGCCGGCGCGGGGTACGCGTTTCCCGCAAATACCGGTATTGCTAATATTAATACCGTTAAAACATTAAAACACTTATACCGCAATTTATTAGGCAATCCTTATTTATGTCCCTTGTTTCCAAGACGACAAATACTTAACTTGTTCAGGGGTTAACTTATCAATATTCATCCCCATACTTTTAAGCTTCAACTCCGCAACTTTCTTATCTATATCTACAGGTACGGAATACACATTTTTCTTCAACCCGCCTAGTTTACTTTTTTTGACAATATATTCCACGCATAACGCCTGATTCGCAAAGGACATATCCATAACACTTGCCGGATGCCCTTCCGCAGCAGCAAGATTAATTAACCTACCCTCACCTAGCACGAACACGCTCTTTGACTTGCCATTGGATTTCAATACATATTCATCGACAAACTCACGCACATTTTTCTTTTCACTACTAAGTTTTTCCAGTGCAGGGATGTCAATCTCAACATTAAAATGCCCGGAGTTCGCTATTATTGCCCCGTTTTTCATTACCTTAAAATGCTCTTTCCGTAAAACACCTATATCTCCGGTAAGAGTGAGAAACAGATCGCCTATCTTTGCAGCTTCACTCATAGGCAATACAGTGAACCCATCCATTACCGCCTCTAACGCGCATAACGGGTCAACTTCTGTAACATACACAATCCCACCCATTCCCCGTGCACGCATTGCGAACCCGCGCCCGCACCATCCGTACCCACAGACAACAATGTTTTTTCCTGCCAACAACAAATTTGTCGCGCGTACCACACCGTCGATAGTAGACTGCCCGGTGCCATAACGGTTATCAAATAAATGCTTAGTCTGCGCGTCATTAATCGCTATGATAGGATACTCCAGCACACCCGATTTTGCCATTGCGTGCAAGCGTATAACCCCGGTCGTAGTTTCTTCTGTCCCGCCGATCATTGAGGATAACAACGCACGGTATTTTTTGTCGGTATGAAGTACGGTAACAAGATCCGCACCGTCATCCATAGTAATCTCCGGCGCAGAATTAAGTACCGCAACGATATGGCTGTAATACCTTTTCTTATCCTCACCCTTAACCGCATAGACAGGTATACCGTAATCCTTCACTAGATGCGCTGCTACATCATCTTGAGTAGACAACGGGTTGGAAGCACAGAGTTGAACCTTAGCCCCCCCCGCAGCGAGTGTGATCATAAGATTCGCAGTTTCCGTTGTTACGTGCAAGCAACACCCGATTTTGACACCATTCAACGGCTTTTCTTTGATAAACCTCTCGCGGATCGACCGTAATACCGGCATCTCGCGTTCGGCCCATAGTGTACGTTTTTTTCCGATACCCGCAAGTTTTATGGACTTAACATCATTTTTTATTACCACAACACTTTATCTCCGTTTCACTTAATACAAATAAACTATACTGCCGCACGGATTTTCGCTACTGAATCCGTTTTCTCCCAGGTAAACTCCTTTTCCTTCCGCCCAAAATGCCCGTAACTCGCAGTCGCTAAATACCTAGGTTTCAGAAGGTCAAGTTTCTTAATAATCCCCTGAGGTGTAAAATCAAATACTTGCATCACAGCTTTTGTTAATTTCTCATCACTAACTTTCCCTGTTCCATGAGTATCCACCATTAACGATACCGGCTCCGCACGGCCAATTACGTACGCAACCTGTATCTCACATTTCCGCGCTAACCCCGCAGCTACAACATTTTTTGCGGCATACCTCGCCATATACGACGCTGAACGGTCAACTTTAGTTGGATCCTTTCCGGAGAACGCACCGCCGCCATGCGGAATCATCCCGCCGTAAGTATCCACCACAATCTTACGGCCGGTCATCCCGGTATCCGACTGCGGCCCGCCGACCACAAACTTCCCGGTTTGATTAACAAAAAACTTTGTATTTTTATCCACGAGTTTGTTAAGTACAGGCATAGCTACAGCGTCAATTATTTCCTTCCGTGCCTTACTTGTAATATTACACTTAGACTTATCCAGAATTTCTTCAGTATGCTGGCATGCAAGTACAACCTTATCAACTCTCACGGGTTTATTATCACGATATTCAATAGTAACTTGCGACTTCCCATCGGGCCCCAGATACTTCAATATATTCCTTTTTCTTACCTCCGCGAGCCTGCGGGTTAACCTATGCGCCAGTGTAATCGGCAACGGCATAAGTTCCGGAGTATCATTACACGCATACCCAAGCATAAACCCCTGGTCCCCCGCACCGCCACAGTTCACACCTTGCGCAATATCCGGTGACTGTGTATGAATAGCATTCAAAATTGCACAGGTGTTATAGTCAAATCCATAAATAGTAGAACTATACCCAATATTTTTCACTACTTCACGTACAAGTTTGTGGATATCAACAAACGCATTCGTTGTGATTTCACCGCCGATAATAACCAACCCCATAGTGATATAAGTTTCACACGCCACACGCCCGTACTTATCCTGCCTCAATACCTCGTCAAGCACAGCATCGGATATCTGGTCGCACACCTTATCCGGATGCCCTTCAGTCACTGACTCTGATGAAAACAAAAAATCTTTTGCCATAACTACTCCCTTCCTTTTTCTATAAAAAATCTTTAAATAACAACTACTTTTTCTGCAGATTAATTACAGACCCTTCAAACACTGAAATATTTTCAACAACTTTTGCGGAATTACCGATAATACAATTACTTAACCCCACCTTTTTCTCTACGACAATATCATTCCACAACACTGAATTCCCGATTTTTGCACCCCTCTTAATCCTGCAATTATTACCAATAACAGTGTGTTTATCCAGGATAACATCTTTTTCTATAACACAATTATTCCCGATGATAACCGGCGGAAATATTCTTACAGTTTTATCAATCCTGGTACCTTCACCCACCCATATATGCATCCTACCCCTTTTTTCTCCGGGTATACTCAACTTAACCTTTCCTTGAAGAATATCGCGCTGCGCACGCCGGTATTCCGTTAAATTCCCGATATCACACCAGTAATCAGACATTAAGTACCCATAGATTTTCATCCGTTTTGTTAGCATCAACGGCCAGAGGTCATGCCCGAAATCAAACATTTTATTTTTAGGTATCAACTTCAATACTTCAGGTTCAAAAATATAAATCCCGGTATTGACGGTATTAGAAAATATTTCGCTCCATGCCGGTTTCTCAATAAACTTCTTGATCCTCCCGGTTGAATCAGTAAGCGTGATCCCGTACTCAAACCTTGTATCCACCGGCTTTAACACCATCGTCGCGACTGAATGCTTATTATGATGAAAATCAATTGCTTTTGTGATATCCAAATCCGTGATCCCATCACCGGACATCACAATAAACGTATCATCCTTAAGAAACTCCTCTACTCTCTTAACCCCACCGGCAGTACCCAAAAGCTCTTTTTCTTCTGACCACAATATCTTTACACCCCACCGGCTTCCATCCTTGAAATATGCCTTAATTTTTTGCGGATGATAATGCAGATTTATCACCATCTCATTAATATTATGCATCTTCAACAATCTGATAGTATGCTCAAGCACAGGACGGTTAGCCACCGAAAACATAGGTTTTGGGAAATAGTACGTCAACGGCCTAAGCCTGGTCCCCACTCCCGCCGCTAAGATAAACGCTTTCATATTTTACTATACCTGCGTATAACCGACTTTTCTCCGAGTATCGCACCCTCCGAAATCAACGTATTACCTTCAATAATACAACCTCTCCCGATAATAGATGATTCAATCTTAACACCTTCCCCGATCTTGGCATCATCCAGAATTACACAGTCCTTAATAACCACACCCTGCCCGAGCTCGCAATTATTTCCTAAACACACATTCCCCGACAACTGCACGTATTTACCGATACGATTATTTTTCCCAACAACAACATTCCCGTGGCATGTAATATGATTTTTCTTGATAACATCCTTACTAAGCTTCCCCGCATGCCTTGCTAAAAACTTGGATGGCACTTTAATATTGTGTTCCATAACATCATAATTCGCTAGCAAAAACTTCTCCGGTGTACCAATATCCAGCCAATACGTCGATGTAGCGACATACCCGTAAACCTTATGTTTCCTTTTCTCATCAGTCAACAACGTAGGGTATAGGTTGCGCTCCAACGAAAAGTTAGTGTTATCAGGTATATAATCCAGGATCTGAGGCTCAAGAATATAAATCCCAGCGTTTATAGTATTTGACGTAACTTCATCCCAGGACGGTTTTTCAAGAAATCTCTGTACCTGGTTCCTCGCATTTAATTCTACCAACCCATAAATTGTAGGATCCTTCACCCGGGTAAGTGCAATTGTAACTATCGCACCGTTCTTCCGGTGATACTTCGCAACTATTGATAAGTCCAGGTCCGTAAGTATATCACCATTTAAGATGAACGCAGGCTGTTTAAAATACTTCCGTGCCTGCCACAATGCACCCGCGGTACCCAACGGCTTTTCTTCGAACGAAAAATGTATCTTCATCCTCCCATACCGCAGGGAAGAATAATACTTCTTAAAACTATCACTCAAATATGATACACAGAACACTACTTCATCCACACCATGGCGTTCAAGCAGGTCAAGCTGGTAATCCAAAAACGCGCGGTTAACCACCGGCAATAACGGCTTTGGCACGCTCAACGTCAACGGCCTCAACCTTGTCCCATAACCACCGATTAAAATAAACGCTTGCATAAAACCTTAATACGCTCCTTTTGCTGTAAGTACTACCGGCAATGTTGTAAACAGTATTCTTAAGTCCATCCCTAACGACCAGTTTTCAACGTAGTAAATATCAAGCTGAATCATTTCTTCATAACTCAAATCCGCACGCCCGCTGATCTGCCATAACCCTGTAATCCCGGGTAGGACATTCAACCTTTTCCTTGCGAAATCGTCGTATGCTGCAGTTTCCCATAACACCTGTGGCCGCGGGCCAATTAAGCTCATCTCTCCTCTAAGCACATTAATAATCTGCGGTAGTTCGTCTATACTAAACCTCCGTAAAAACCGCCCTACACGGGTAACCCGCGGGTCATCACGCATCTTAAACAACGGCCCCTGGCGGTCACTCTGTGCACGCAGTTTTTCTATATGCCTCTCTGCATTAACAACCATAGTACGGAATTTATAAAAATCAAATATCCTTCCCTTATGCCCCATCCGTTTTTGTTTATAGAACACCGGCCCGGAAGAATCTATCAAAACTGCGATCACAATACCCAAAAGCACAGGGAAAAGAAAAGATATTGCTAATAGCGATACTACCACATCCACAAAACGTTTTATATAATAATTTACCCCATGCAGAGATATAGATTTTAGTCTTAAGAACGGCAACCCAAGGTCATTATCAGTGAACACTTCCCCCATACGAAGTTCAAAAATATTTGGAAGAAACTTCAACACAATACCGTTTGACTCACAGAGGTCATTTATACTCAATAACTGTTTATGGTCCGGCTCCTGTTGCGCAATAATAACTTCTTCAACATCCCATGTTTCCAGCATCTGTTCAACCTTATCGACTGACAATTGCGGAACATAATAAACTTTAATATGCGGCTGCCGTTTCAGGATTTTCAGGATACTCTCCGCAGCACGGCCCTGTCCCATAACCATCATGCGTAACGGCCCGACAATTAACCTCACAGCGCGGACTATCACGAACCTCAGTATCAAATGGTTTATCGAAATAGTAACAATTGCAAGCACCCACGCCAAGCCAAGCACAATCCTTGAATACTCATACTCGCGATACATAAATGTTAACGCCATAGCGAAGACTATCCCAGTCGATACTGCTTTCACTACCAACACAATTTCATCAAGTGCAGAAACGAACTTTTCACGGTATAGGTTAGTGTACAAAAATATCATTGCCCATAACCCTATCACCGCAATAATCGTTTTCTGGTACACCTCCCATGACGGCATCCCTAAGACCGGAGGGATTATTGTTAACAACAGCTGATACTGAAACCGTATTTTGAACGCAACGATAAACATTAGGTACAACAAAAACAGGTCAACCAGAAAAACCAGTACCATCAACAGATAATTAATATTACTACGCGACAATATTTTATTCATAAACTACTATTTTACTTGATTATCAAGGCAATTATCAAGGACTTACTTAGATATAAGAAATCAATCTTACTGGAGTTTAGAGTCAACAAACCCCTTAAACTCATTCTTAAACCTTGCTTTGTTAAACCTTAAACCATTTTCACGGACAGCATTTCTATTGAAACTCATATTCTCAAACTTCTTAACTGCACCAATCAAAGCTTCACAAGTTTGTTCATAAAACAATACACCGGTTTTACCGTCAATCACGGTTTCCAAAGCACCGCCTTTACCATACGCAATAACCGGCGTCCCTGCAAGCTGCGTTTCTACGGGCATAATCCCAAAATCTTCCTCCCCCGGAAAAATGAAGGCTTTACACTTACTATAACACTCATACAATTTCTTATCATCCTGCCACCCAAGAAACTCAATATTTTTATCAGCTAACGATCTAAGTTTTTTCTCATCCTGCCCCTGCCCGATAATAACAAGCCGATACCCCAACTTATTAAAAGCTTCAACCGCGAGATCCAACCGTTTATACGGCGCAAACGCTCCAGCCAGTAAATAATAATCTTCACGCTTATCAACTATATCCTTGTTCCCGTAATACTCAGTATCCACCGGAGGATATATAACAGCAGCCTCACGGTTATAACACCTTTTGATCCGCTCCTTAATATTCTCAGAATTTGAAACAAAATGATTAACTCTCCCTACAGTCTTAATATCCCAGTTACGGATATATTTCATAACACCTTCGATAACAAAATCCTTAATCCCTTTTGGTTTATTCCCTATAGCAAAATACTGGCCATACATTTCCCACGCATACCGTACCGGCGTATGGCAATAACAAATATGCACAGCATTTTTACCGGGAATAACACCTTTCGCTACGCAATGGCTGCTGCTGATAATTAAATCATAATTCTTGACATTAAACGCTTCAATTGCCATCGGCATAAACGGAAGATAGTAACGGTAATACTTACGGGCAAACGGCATATACTGCAGAAATGACGTATGAATATTCATTTTTTCAATAGTATCCGAAACAGCACCCTTGAAATGAAACAAGGTATAGAGGTCCGCTTCAGGGTAAAGTTCACATATTGCTTCCACAACTTTTTCCCCGCCCCGCATACCGGTAAGCCAGTCGTGTATAATCGCGGTTTTCAACTCAACACCTCATCCCTTGATTCAATACTTAACCCCAAATAAACCGATTCTTATCACAGTAAGAAACGCTTCGAATATAATATTTTTTGATATCTTCGACTGCCCGTACACGCGTTCAACAAAAACGATGGGCACTTCATGAACTTTATACTTCTTCTTCGCAATACGGTACTTTAGTTCTATCTGATAAGCATACCCCTCGCACTTAATTCTCTCGAGGCTGATATTTGGTATAACTTCGCGTTTAATCCCGACATACCCCGCGGTATTATCATTCACAACCCCGCGGGTAAAAGTTTTTACATAAATATTCGCGAACTTCGACAATAACCTGCGATGCAACGGCCAGTTTTTT